>NZ_JBSXOQ010000079.1:0-9304 GCF_056859495.1 Sphingobium sp. L-44
TGCAGATCGAGGGCATGGCCGCCCTTGCCACACCCATAACCGAGGAGGTTCAGCCGCTACAGATTACACCCAAGGCCGCCTGAAAATGCAGCCCGATGGCCAGCACCGAAATTACACCACATTGACGGACGTGACCGCCGCCAAGGTACTTTTCAGCTCCCGAGACCAGTTGCCATGCGCAGCGAGGGTATCTTTGCACGTCGCAACCCTGCTGATCTGGGTTGCAAGCTCACGCCAGTCGCCAAGACGGCTACGAAATTCAGCTGGCTGCTTTCTCGCGGAACCGAGGAAATTCTTCGCCGCAAAATAACGACAGACCTCTCGCTGTCGTGCGAGCTCGCGGCGATGGGCCAAGATGCTGCTGGCACCGGCTGTGCGAGCCGCTTTCATGTTCATCAGACCGCGCCAGGCGGCTGCGGCATATCTATGTTTGCTCAAAAACGGGCGCGCGTAAAGGCAGCTCAGTTGCAGCTTGTTACATTCCTGCAGCGCGCGCAATCGCTCGAGCACCGCCTTGTGCCCATCCAATTTTAATCGAATAGCTGCGCCGCTTTGCACAAAACGCATTTGGATATGTGACAGGCTTCTCGTTGCAGCCTCCAACCTTTCTGCATCTTGGCTCAGTGCTTGTCGGACACGATAAGCGTGTTGCATCGCAGCCAGACGGCTTTTCAAGCCGCCGGCAAAGTCGCGATGTTTCTCAACGCCAGATGCTGACAACAGAGTTCGGGCTTGCAAGCCGGCTCGCCGCCAGCTGTTGAGATTCTGCAAGGCGACCGCGTGTAACTTGGACAACTGACCAGTTTGCACCCTGACCTGAGCGCGGTTGACCTCGCCGCGCAGCCGTCGACGCTCTGCGATATGCAGTGCCAGTGCATCGCTGCGGCCCCTTGCCGCCAGACGCTCATTGGCCTGAACCATAGTTCGTCGAAGGTTGAGAAGATTGGCCGCGTGGGCTGATAGCTTTTCCACGACGTCGGCAAGGCGAGCAACCTTGACCTTGTCGTCCGCCAGAGCCTTCTGCCGGGCATCACCTCCGCGACCGCGCTTCTGCTGCCCCGGGGTTTCTCCGCGCTCCGCCCGCGTCAGATGTGAATATCGCGGCGACAGACCTGCCCCGATCAGCGCATGGTTGATTTGAGAAACGAAATGGCGGCGCATGAGCTTGATGCCCAGGGGAGTGTTCAGGTCGGACCACGTCGACGCGGAGAAATTCCAGTCGTAGGCATCATTACGGGTCACGAAGCGGGTGCCGATCTGCAGATGCAAATGAAAATTCCGGGCGTCGCCGCCGGCGTCTGGCGTATGAAGCGCAGCGACGAATGGTACGTCACGCGCCGCCAGCGGCTGCGTAATACTGTCGACCAGCTTCACGCGCTGCGCTGCGGTCAGGTCGTGTGGAAGAGGCACGATGACACTGATGTAGACATTGGCGTTGGCGCGATTGAGCTGCTCGACCTGCTCCAGGGTGCGCCAGAACGCAGTGATCTCCGTGCGATCGGCGCCGATGTTGCTGGACCAACCTTCTTCGCCGGATTCGAGCGCTGCCTCGCGCGTAATATAGCGGGCGAAACGGCTGGCTTCGCCCGGCCGCCACGCTCTCCCGCGCCCCCCGCACAAACCGCGACTTTTCCACTGGATGTAAAGCGAGCGGGATCCATGTTTCCGATGTCGTGACGGCGAAAACCACGTGAAGGAACGTAGCCCATTCGCGGGCCGGTGAAACAGATTACGCGCCGCTCGATCCGATATTCGCGGTCGTTCAGACTCCGCGACTCGAATCCGGAAACGCAGCCGCTGCTGCAGTTCACGATCTTCTCGGAACCGCTTCAGTAGCGTCAGCTTCAGCAGGCTGGCGGATTCCAGGGCGGACCGACGCTCGCGGGCGGCGCGGTTGCGCGCGCTGCGGACTGCTGCGCATCCAGCCGCGATCTGCTCATTTTGGCGAATGATATCGGCAACTGGGCGAAGCATCTGAACCGTCTGAATTGAGTTGTTGAAAGGGGGGTGGTCGTCCGTGTTGTTGCCCGTTGGCCAAACAACACTTTTACGCGCACCACCCCCCTTTCTTTCTCGCCCCGTTAAACGGCCCTAATGGTGGTGGATGCGCGACCCATGCGCACATTCTAAGCCTCTGTAGAAAACCATCGAATGGGTCGCGCTCAGGCTTAGCAAGTCATGCTGGTCGTAACGTGCACGTGGGTCGCCCGTCAGGTACGATGATCGCCGGCCGTGCTCTGTCGAAAAATAGTGCACATGGGTCGCGCAGCGTGCCGCGCCTGAATGCGGCACGAGATGCGCATGAGCACAAGCCGCGCACAATCATTGGCCGCCAGCCTCCAGCAACGATCTGCAGAGTATGATCGACGGCTGTCGCAAATCGACGACGAGTTGGGCGAGCTCAATCGGCTTGCCGCAGCAGCCGGCAAACGCCGCGGCGACAAAAAGCCCGGCGGCGACGATACACAGAAATATCGGCTAGGTTCGATCTTTTCTGTGCTGTCGAGCAGGTTCATCGAACTCGATGACCTGGCACTCCTGGGGCTACTCGCGGACGCTCATTATACCATTACGCTGCTTCATTTCTCGACCATCGACGATGGCGCCAGCCTTCTCGATGTTTTTAATCAGCTTCTCTTGGACCCCATCCTCGCGCGAAAATTTCGTGACGAGGGGGCGAAGCTCAGATGGGAATGGAACCGCGCGCTGTACGTCAGCGAAGTTGAGTCCTTCGCGCAGTCAAAAGCAGCCCAAAACCCGAAAGCAGCTTGGCGCCGTAAGCCGCCGACCCGCGGGCAAATCTACCTCATTTCCGAGGCCGTGCGGGCCTTCGATTTTGATCCACCCAACGTATCCACCCGCGGTGAGGCCTTCGAATGGCTTCGCAAGGTTGGCGGCAATCCACGCTTCGCAAAAAAGGAAGAATCATGAATCGGCTTAACGAATTGTTGGAACGCCTCGACCAAAAGCGACAGTGCTGCATCGAGGCCGAACAGTTGGTCGAGGAGGCATATGCGGCAGGGATCCTGCAGGATAGCCACATAGATGCATTCGAGATCGAAGTGAATCAGTACGAGGAAATTCTGGCACAGGCGTCCCGTGAACTGGAGGCTCTCGACGCGAAGCTGCGGGATTGGAAATGAAAAAGAAGACTTCCGGTACGCCACGAAAAAAGCGCACACAAAATCTAGTGCACCTGCATAAGCTTGCCTCTGCGGTAACGTCGATACCGAACCCGTCAAGGTTCGAATATTACCTTGCCGATCAGCAGCAGGAATTTGAGCACAACGGCTGTCCAGCGCAAAATCTCGACGATCTGCTGTATGATCTTTCAGTAGATGATCTGCGTACACTGCCACCGGCAGCGCTGCGCGCGCGCGAACTCCCCGTCCCGCGCAACCTGATCGAGAGCCCGGATTACTCGGTGCGGCTCGCAAATGAAAAGCTCATTCATGCAGGGCTGGATGCGACGCTAATCGCACTCGTCGAGAAGACGTGGGCCGATTTTTGCAATGCACCTGAACTTAGCGCCCATTCGGCGACGCTGTCGCGGCTGCAGCAATCCGCAGATCCCGAAGAACGATCTTTCTATCACAGGGTCATGGCCGGCCACCACCGCAGCGCTCTTTGGCATATGCGGAAATCCGGCCCACCTGGTCGCCTAACGATCAAGGCCTGCCTCGATATCATTCTGGTCCAGACGCTGATTTTCAACGCACGCGATGTACAGTCAACGATCGCAGATATTCAGTTGGCCCTAGTGCAGCCCGCCTACGAACTTGTTGCACCAGCTGAAGGCTATATCCGCGCGAGCGGCCTTACCGGGGTCTTCAAGAAAGTGGCCGAGACGGCAGAAAGATGCCTCAGCGGCTACATGACCCGTCCTGAACGGGACGCACACCGATGCGAACGCATTGCTGCCAGGAAACCGGGAAAACCAGTTCCAAAACCACGATATGCCACGCCCAAGGGGAGCATTGCGAAGACGCTGGCCCCCGTAGTCGAGGCCAGACTGGCAAAAATGCCGTGGCGTATGCGTGTCAAGCTCCGTCGGCAGCTGGATCATTTTATCGAATTTGCGCGCGAAAAGCTGGCCTCCTCGCCCCATCTCTTTCCATCGATGCCAGTCTCAATAGAAGGATCAAGTGATAAAAATGGCAACAGGAAAACTATAGACCTAACAAAGAAACTGGCCACAGCTGCCCGCTATTCAGGCTTGTCCCCACTGGAATGCTCCGCCGTAAGTATTTGCCGTTTCGTGCATTCGGCCATTTTTCTGAGCCAAGCGTTCGAACACGCCGCCACGGTATATGCTCTCACTGGGCAATTGCCAAATAATCTTGATGGCCAACTGCCCGGCTTCGACAAAAGCAAAATGCCACGCGGCGCAAAAAATCATATCAAGCTCCTGCTGGACTCATATCGCCGGGTTATCCTCGAGGATTCAGCTTTTGGCGCGAAATCGGGTCGCCGAGATCCGATTGCGTCGTTTGATAATCAAGGTGTGGCACCGGTTGATGCGGCGATCGAGTGGCTATCGACGATGGGACCGCGCGTAAATGCGGACCACTCCGGTGATATCAATGATGAGCGCAGAACGTTCTATCTGCTCGATGTGCTTCCTGACATCCGCCTCAGCCGATAGATCAGAAAGTGCACATGGGTCGCGCAGAGCCGGGCCGGCAATCTCGCCATGGAATAGGCCATGGCGAGACCGGTCAAACTCTGCGGAAAGGTGTCTGGCGGCAGCTCAGCGAGCAACGCCGAACCCAACATAAAAACCTCTCGACGAAGCGATTACCAGGTGCAATCCGACCTCAAATGTTCTAATTTTGTTCTCGAAGATGAGGTTGCTTTCCTGGATCGTCTCCTCGGTTTCGAAATCGCCGCACTCTTCGAACACTGAAAAGTTGCGGTCAGTCAGAGGGCCGCATGCAGCACGATTTTCAGGGCAAGAGCGTTTTCGTTTATGCTCGGGTTTCGACCACCAGGCAGGAGAAGAACGACCTCTCTCTGCCTGATCAGATTGCCAGCGCAGAGCGTTGGATCCAGGAAAACGACGCGACATGCGTCCGGGTTTTCTCCGAGGCCGGAAGCGCCACTGATGACGAGCGCCGCGCCTTTCGCGAAATGATCGCTCTGGCTGAAGCCGACGATCACCCTGTCGACATCATCCTCGTTCATTCATTGTCGCGCCTGTTTCGCAATGCCTTGGACTTCATGCAGTATCGCGAACGCCTGCGCCGACGAAAAATCCGCATTGTCTCGATTACGCAGAATTTTGGCGATGATCCCGCATCGGACATGGCCGTGTCGATGCTGGCGATTTTCGACGAATACCACTCAGCTGAAAACAGCAAGCATGTCCGCAGAACTATGATCGCGAACGCCGTCAACGGGTTCTGGAACGGTCAGACCCCGCCGCTTGGGTTCCGCACTTACGTTGTTCCGCAACCGCGCGGCAAGGACCGCAAGAAGTTGGAGCATGATCCTGAAACGGTCGACCTCATCCGTTGGATATTTGAGAAATATCTGCATGGAAACGAGGATGGCCCCGTCGGCATCACGAAACTCGCTCAACTGCTGAATCAACGGGGCGAACGGATCCGCGGGAAGCGGTTTAGCGTTTCCAACGTCCATAATATCCTGACCAACACCGCCTATTGCGGCTACGTCATGTTCAATCGCCGCGACTCGCGCACGCGTGAAGAGCGTCCGGAGAATGAGTGGGTGCCAATCCCGGTCCCGCCTATCGTCTCCGAGGATGTTTTCTACGCTGTAAAGAAACAAATGGCCGATCGCGATCCCAGGATGGGCGCGGCTGCGCAGAAGACGAACACCAATCTTCTGACTGGTCGCGCCGTTTGCGGATGCAATGGCGATGGCTGCGGCGGGGGTTTAGGCACCGCGACAGGCAAATCTGGCCAATATCGCTATTATGCATGTGCCGCGCGGGTAAAGCAGGGTGCCGAGAGTTGCAAAGGCCGCCGAATCCCTATGTCGACACTCGACGAAATCGTGGTGGATGCTGTTGGTGAACATCTAACAGACCCTGACCGCCTGAACCTCCTGTTGCAGACTTGGCTGGATCGATCGCAAACCGCCGTCGCCGAACGCCAGGTCGAATTGAAACGGTTGCGAACGAAACTGACACAGCTTGAAGGTGAAAGCGCCAGAGTCATCAAGCTCGTCAGAGCCGGTATCTGCAGCCCTGAGGACCCGCAGATCGCCAGCGAACTCTCAAATATCCGCGCTCAGCGGGCCAGCACAGAAGCCGATCTGGCTGTCCTTGAACGCCAACTCGAGGCAGGCGACCGCAGGATAACTCCTGCCATTATCGCTGCCTTTGGCCAGCTTCTCGATAAAAATTTGCGAGGCTCGGATCCGAAGCTGCGTCGAGAGTACGTCCAATTGCTGGTCGACCGCGTCGAAGTCGGCAACCGCCAAATCCGAATCTTGGGTCGCAATGACATGCTCGAACGAGCGGTCATCGCGTCACAGGCACCGAAAGCCTTGGTGCCCAAAGCTGAACGGAAATGGTGCACCCGACGGGATTCGAACCCATGGCCCTCAGATTAGGAATCTGATGCTGGTGCGTTACCCGGAGTTACCGACCATTACCGCTTCACCAAAAAATCGCAGATTTCCGCCATTCCCTGTTACCTGACATCCTAGGCAGTTACCCTGAATGAAGCAATAGCGTATGACAAACGTATGATGGAAGGCGCGTCATACGCCCCCGGTGAGCATCAGATTCTCAGGCTGATTGGATAGGTTTTAGCCGATCCAGATAAGTAGATCATGGACACCCGTGATCTCCCCGACCTTCTCGCTGGCACAGGCTGCGACTGGACCACCGTCGACACTACCGACCACGCCCTCAACGATCGCAGCGACCTTTCCCCCGACGATCTGGCCGAACTGGGCCTCAGGCTTCCGCGCAATCCCTGCCCCGCCGAATGGTGGCAAACGACCGATGAGCAGGCAGAGCATCTGGGCCAACCCAACTTCACTTCATCGTTCAACAAAGTTCGTTGGTTCGCACTGCGCGGCCTTGAGGATCAGGCCAGTCTGGCCAACGATGCAGCGGAACTGGATCGCATCGAGAGCGAGCGGGGTTATTGGCTGGGAAGAACGGAGGCGGACCATCGCTTGGACATCATGAACGAATTCAATCTTTGAAAAACGCTCCCGCCTTGCGCTGGAGCCACCCAATGGCATTTTCCGCAGCAAGGCCCGCAAGAATGCCGAGGGAAGCCAGAGCAGGAGCGGACAAGCTATTGCTCGCCTGAGCAGGATCAGCAGGTGCTGGCTGAACAAGAAACGCCGTCCCTGCGGACACCACGAAATAAACGAGGAAGCCGGTTAGTCCACCGACCAAGGGGGCGTACAAAATCCCGCGAAAAGCTGCCGATTTATCATCTGCCGCATTATTAGTAGGCTTCAGCAATTCGATCAACGCGGCAACAGCCGCACCTAGTGCAGCCATGACGCTCGTGAAACAAGCGACCACAACGCCTTGAGGCAGCACGAAGATTAACCTGAATCCGGGAATGTCGATCGCTCGAACCGATTCCGCAATCGGCATGTATGGATCAGCCTCCATTTTTTTGGCCTCATCTCGGCGGGCGACATTCTGATTATATATGTACGCACGATCTCTTGCATGCTCGATGTGACGCCTGATAGCCCCAATCTCCTCGCGGCTCTCCATCCCATTTCCAGCCATCACGACGACCCTGTCATAGCATCCAGCGATCTTCATCCAGTCCACCGCGCAAGCCGCCTGATCAAATTCGACCTGACACTTTTTGAGGGTTTCGATCGGAGCGGTGCATTGCTGGGTCGCTTGGGCATCTCCTCTTTTCAGCAAGGCTTCTACAACATCGGCCCTAACCAACGTTCTTGCCTTATACATTTCGCGAAGAGAGTTCCTTGCTTCAAAAGAAAGCTGACTATAGCGCTCGTTCCGTTTCTCAGCTTCGTCAATCTTATCTGCCAACTCACGCGTCCGCAGTGGAGCTAAACGATTGTCTTCTTTTGAAAGATTACGTGCGGCGCTTTGCAACTCGATGGCTGTGTATAGCGACACGAAGGCAAACGAAACAAATAGCCCCCAAAATATCATCGTAGCCATGTACAAAAGGGCACCCCTGCTAGACATAGGCGATTCTCACTACAAAGCTAAGATTATGGCCATACTATCACACCCGATTAATTAAGATAAACTCCTTATCCAACCAATCCATGCAAACTATTTTACAATCAACATATTACAATTGATCGGGAATATGCTCATTTGGGAATGTCCCGTCCGTGACGAGCGTAATGGTAAAACCTTAGTCCGAACCAGCCAATGGCCATCACGGCGCTGATAGCGGTCAAAATGGGTGTGATCGCGCCTGCCCACGAAGCCAGCGACATGAGAATGGGTCCAGCGCCCGCAACGTGATCCACCACCGACTTTCCCCCGCTGAACATCACAGCAGGTCGCCCGCGCTTTGCTCAATACCCATGGGTGCAAGGACGACATTTCTGATTTCCGTCGCACGGTCCGGCGCAACCAGCCCGAACACAGAGGCGATCCCCAGTGCGATCGAAATATTGCGCCGATTGACGAGCGGCCAGACACGGGCAGCGGTCTGAGCGAAAGCATGAAGGGCAGCCTTGGCCCATATGATTAGCTTGGTGGTCATGCGGTATTTATGCTGATCTGCCCGAAACTTAGGGCAAGACGAACTGGGTTAGATTGACCGGATGACCACTACCGATAAGGTTGCTTTGATCCCGGCGCGCACCCCTTAATTCCCCCCGAATTTTGGCACGTCGGGATCACCTCAAGGTGACGGGTCCATCAAGGCTGTCATTGTTGATTTCCACTGAGAAGTGACCCGGGTTTTCCATCGAGAAGTGACCCGTCTGCGGATTATGTTTCGGGTGTCATGGGTGGGTCAACCCGTGGTTTTCTCCTTTGGGTTCTGGCCTGCTTGGCAGAGCTGTTTTGAAGCGGAAGCTATCGTTGCGGGTCTCCAGGATGTGGCAGTGATGGGTAAGCCGATCGAGAAGCGCCGTGGTCATTTTGCCGTCGCCGAACACGGTGGCCCATTCCCTGAAGCTCAGGTTTGTGGTGATGATCACGCTGGTGCGCTCGTAGAGTTCGCTCAGGAGATGGAAGAGCAGCGCGCCACCTGAACCACTCAACTGCAGATATCCAAGCTCATCCAGGATAACGAGATCCGAGTGCAGGAGGCGATTGGCGATCTGACCGGGCTTGCCCTGTGCTTGTTCCTGCTCGAGCGCATTG
>NZ_JBSXOQ010000080.1:0-135455 GCF_056859495.1 Sphingobium sp. L-44
ATGCAGATCGAGGGCATGGCCGCCCTTGCCACACCCATAACCGAGGAGGTTCAGCCGCTACAGATTACACCCAAGGCCGCCTGAAAATGCAGCCCGATGGCCAGCACCGAAATTACACCACATTGACGGACGTGACCTCCCAAAGCATATCGCTGAGATTTGTGTCGCGCGGATTATAATAACGAACGACGTCGCCTTCATCCTTGAAAACGCTGGGGCTTACCCAACCGTCTCCGATTTCCACATACAGAAACACGCCATCTGGATCGCCTCCGACCAAGCTGGCCAATTCTTGACCGATCTCGTTCATGAGCGGTTCTAGGGTATCGAGTTTATTGCTCATGAGGCCGGCCCTTTCTTCGGTCATCGGCACGTCCCGCAGTCATGAACGTAACATCTAGCATCAATTTGAGAACAAAAAAAGAACGAATGGGCTTTCATCAACGGCCCGCCACCCCGGATCGCAATAATCCCGATATCCAGACCCGTCGCCGCTTGCTAAGTCTGGGCCAGATAAAGGGTCGCTTCTGCCAAGACATGCCAGGGGAAGCCGGTGATGACCAAAGCCTTGACCAACGGCCTGCTGGCCTGCGCGCTCGCGGCGCTGACCGGATGCAACAAGCCGCCCGCCAGCCAGGACACACAGATCGCCGCGACCGACGCGATGAGCCATGACGCCGCCGTCACGCAGATCGAGAAGGTGCAGCTCAAGCCTGGCCAGTGGGAAGGCCGCTTCGTGATGGAGCGGATCGACATGAGCGGCGGGGAGGCGATGCCCGCGGCGGCGCGTCAGCAGATGCAGCACGCGATGAACCGCACCCTGCGTTATTGCGTCACGCCCGAGCAGGCCGCCCATCCCGATGGCCGCGCCTTTTCCGGCGATCCGGGCAAGGATTGCCGCTACAGCGACTTCGCCGTGCGCGGCGGCACGGTGAAGGGCAATGTCACCTGCCGCCGCGATAGCGGCACCAGCAGCATGACGATGGCCGGCATCTATGCGCCCGACAGCTATGCGGTACAGATGGACATGCGGCAGACGGGCTTGCCCAATGGCGTCGAGATGGCGATGAAGGCAAGGTCGGAGGGCCGCTGGATCGGCCCGAACTGTTCGGAGGGTCAATGACGATGCGAACAATGCAAGTCTTGTCGGCATTGCTGGCGCTGCTTCCGCTCCCACTTCAGGCACAGCAGCCAGCCGACGGCGGCGACACGATCGTGGTCGATGGTCAGCGCCTGACCCGCCAGGAGGTGCGCGAAAGGGCATCCGGCTTCGTTCGCACCCTGGGCGTGGTTCAGGGTGATCGGGGCATCGCCCGCTGGATGGAGCCGGTCTGCCCCCAGGTCCGGGGGGTCGCGTCGGATATCGCCGGCCTGGTCGAAACCAAGGTCCGCAAGATCGCGACCAGTATCGGCGCGCCCTTGGCCAAGGGAGAATGTGAAACCAATTTTCTGATCGTCTTCGTCGATGACGGACGGGAAATGGCCAGACAGGTCGCTGCGCGCAAATCCAACAGCATGTCCCAATTACATGGGGCCGAACGGCGTGACGTCGAAAATGGCGATGCCCCGATCCGCTGGTGGTATACGATCGCTACGGGCAGCAGCACCGGAGGCAAGGCGGATTCCGTGGCGCCCTCTGCCAGTGTCGGCAATAGTGAGGGGGGTGGTTCCGCCCTCCCTGACGGTGTTCCTACCGTCAACGGCTTTTCCTCCAGCCTGATCCGGCCGATAGGAATTCGCTCGATCGATACCGCGACGATCCTGATCGACGTCAATCGCGCCGAAGGCATTTCGCTGACGGCCGCCGCTGCCTATGCAGCCTTTGTCGGCCTTGCCGAGGTGAAGGGACGGGCGGCACCGCCGGTGTCGTCGATCCTAAATATCTTTGGCGACGGGGCGCAGGCTGGCGACCTGACCTTCTGGGACAACCAGTTTCTCGACCAGCTTTATGACCTGCCGCTCAACCGGTGGGGGCGAGTGCATCGGGGCTATCTGGTCCGGGCGATCGGTGAGGCTGAGGGCGAGGATGTCGAGGAAGGCGCAACCGGGCCGGTCGAGCCCTGATCCTGGCTGACTGGACACCCTGCTGGCTCTGCGCCCGGCCGCTCGGCGCGCGGATCGAATGGCATCATCCCGTGCCCAAGAGCCGGGGCGGGCGACAGCTGGTGCCGGTCCATCCGATCTGCCACCGCACCATCCACGCCACCCTGTCCAACGTGGAGCTGGCCCGCACCTATGCCGATGCCATGGCCTTGCGCAGCCATCCCGCCATCGCCCGTTTCCTCGGCTGGATCGCCGACAAGCCGGCCGATTTCCATGCGCCCACCCTGTCCGCCGGGCACCGACGGCGATGAAGGGACGGGCATGATAATTTCCCTTGCGCCCGCGCGCGCATCGGTAGAGCGTGCCGCGGTGGAACGAACGGGGAGAGGATATGCGTGACATTCTGACGCTGGGCGGCTTGCTGGCCACCAGCCTGACCCTTGCCGCCTGCGGCAGCGAACCGGCCGCTCCGCCCGCGCAGGAGGAGGAGGCCGCGCCGGCGATGATGAAGAGCGGGCAATGGACGCTCAGCCGCAAGACCACCGGCTACAACACCCCCACCGTCACGGCGGAGGAATATCAGGCCGCGCTCAAGCAGGTGAGCGAGGATAAGATCTGTATCAAGGTCGATGCCGCCGGCGTGCCAGACGCCGATGCGCTGGCCGGGGCGGAAGGCAGCGACTGCAGCTACAAGGACAAGATGGTGCGCAAGGGCCGGCTGATCGCGACCCTCGCCTGCAAGGCCGGCGCCGGCACCTCCGAAATCGTGGTCGAGGGCAATTTTACCGAGGATACGCTGACCTTCGGCACCACCATGACCAAGACGCAGGGCGGCAAGCCGGTGCTGCGCACCACTCACGACCTGTCCGGCAAGCGCGACGGCGACTGCCCGGCCTGATCGGCGGCACCGATCCGGGTGGGCATCAGCCCGCCCGGCGGGCCTGGGCGTGGATTTCCGCTCGCGACAGCAACAGGTCGAGGTCAGCGCGGCTGATGTCGAAATTGTCGGGCAGTTCGGCCAGCGCCTTGTCGATATCCTCCAGATGAAAGCCCGCCTCCGCGCGCATCTTGTCGGCGATTACCGGCGGCGCGACCGGCTGGTGCGGATAGCTGTGTCCCGACAGGCGATGAAAGAACAGGCCCAGGGACACCAAAGCGATCGAATTGATCCCGACCGGCGCAAAGGCGAAGGCATAGCCCGCATCATGAATGCCCTGGCTGCCGATCACCGCGGTCAGCGCCGCCGCGCCGCCGGGCGGATGCAAGCAGCGCAGCAGGCTCATCAATATTATCGCCAGGCCCACCGCCACGCCGGCCGCGACCATCATGTCGGGGATCAGCTGATAGGCGGCGACGCCGATCAGGCTGGACAGGATATTGCCGCCCACCACCGACCAGGGCTGGGCCAGCGGACTCGCCGGCACGGCAAAGATCAGTACCGCCGACGCGCCCAGCGGCGCGACGATGATCGGCAGGTCGCCGGCATGCAACGGCAACTGGCTGCACACCAATATGGTCAGGCTGATGCCGATTGCCGCGCCCAGGCCCGCGATCATCCGGTCGATCGGACGGGCACCGGCCAGCAGCGGCTTGAAAAGATTCATTACGGATATTCCTTTAGCGCAACCCCATGCGCCACCAGGAAGCAAAAGACCACCCCAGTTTTTCTGCCGCGCGGACAAGATCGCCTTATCGTGGCGGGCCAAGGCCGGTTGATGCAGATCCCATGTCGCAGGACAGGGTGGCACAGCTCAAGGCGGCGAATTCCCGCGCCCGGCTTCGCGCGCTCATGGCCGACTGGATGGCAATCAGGCCGATCAGGCCAATGACCAGCATGCGTCGCCCCTGTGCCCAGGCCAGTGACCCCATTACCCCGCACAGGGCGCAGGCGATCGCCGCCAGCGGCAGGAACATGCGAGGCTTGGGATCGATCGCCAGCGCATAGACCAGCGCTGCGAAATGAAAGGCGCCCGCCAGCATCAGCCAGCCGATCAGCCGCCCGCCGGCGGCCGCACTGCCCAGACGCCGGCGCTGTAGCAGCAGCAATACCAGTGTTACCGGCAGGATGAAGGTGGCGCCATTGGCCATCAGGTTCAGCAGCGCATCAACCGTCCAGTGCAGTTCGATCCCCGATGCTGGCCGCCAATGATCGATGAAATCGACATTGAACAGAGGACTGCGATGAATGTCGACGCCGGGCGCCAGTTCGCCGGTCGGCACGCCGCCATGCGCCAGCGACAACCGCCATGACCGCAGGGGATCGCCGGTCGCGCTCCAGTAGATCAGCGTCTCGACCAGCAGCGGACCAGCCAATCCGCTCAGCAGACGTCCCAGTCCCTGCCATCGCCCGATAGCCAACGCCGCCGCGACAAAGACCGGCACCATCGCCAGCGATGTCGGCCGGGTCATCACCGCAAAGGACAGGGCGGTGCCCGACAGGATGAACCAGATTGCGCCATTGCGTTCGCTCGCCCGTTGCAGCCCATGGACTGCCGCGAGCAGAAAGGTGAGTTCGATGATGTCGACGCCGAAATGGAGCATGCGCTCGGAAAAGACCGGCATCATCGCAAAGCATAGCCCGCCGATCAGGCTGGCTCTGCGTCCGAAACGTCGTTCGACCGTGGCGGTGAACAGGGCGATGGCGCACAGGCTATAGGCCAGCGGCACGATCGCCAATATGATGCGGCTCTCGCCGAGCATCGCCAGCATCGCGCTTGCCGGAATGACCAGGGTGAAGCGGCGCGCCCAATGATCCCCCGGCAGGCAGTAGCCGTGCTGGCTCGCGCAGCGGGCGGCATCCAGATAATGCTGGTCGTCCCACCCATGCCCGACATAGCCGATCGGCGCGATCGCCATGATCAGCAGCGCTGCCATGATCGCGATCGCGATCGGAAGCAGGGAAAATCCGGTGGAAGCCCTATTCTTGGCAAGGGACGTCGCCATGGGACTCCTTCATTCCGGCTGTAGAGATCCCATCCTAGACGCTAATGGTTAATGCTATTGCAGCGCGTCGATTGCCCGCTGGTCGCAATGCCTGGGGCCACGCGGCACCGGGCTGACATTGGGCACCAGCAGCGCCTGGCCGATCCGCACCGGCGCGAAGCGCTTTCGCTCTATCCCCTCGCAGCGCAGATATTGCTCCAGCATCCGCGGCGGCGTGTCGCGCTTCTCATAGGAGAGGCGGAAGGTGCCCCAGTGGATCGGGATCGCGGTCGATGCGCCCAGTCGCTCGAACAGCTCGACCGCGCGGCGCGGGCCGATATGCGCGTCCGATTCCATCTGCCCCGGCCAGAAGCGGAAGGCGCCGATCGGGATCAGCGCCAGCCGGATCGGCCCGAACCGCGTTGCATCGCCGGTCCAGCCCATGTCGCCCGCGCCGGTATCGCCGGCAAAATAGATATTGCCCGCCCGCGTCTCGATCAGGAAGCTCGACCAGAGTGTCCGATTGCGGTCGGTGAACCAGCGGCTGCTCCAATGATGGTTGCGCGTCGCATGGACCCGATAGTCCGGGCAATGCTCGTAATTTTCGCACTGGATCACCGCTTCGGGCACCAGTCCGTTCAACTGCGCGCCGGTCACCGACTGGCCCCAGTCGAGCGCCACCGATGGGATGCCGTTCGCCTTCAATATCGTGTCATTGCCCAGCGCCGTGACGATCCTGGGCCGGTCGCGTTGCCACAGCATCTTGAGCGTCGGGATATCCAGATGGTCATAATGATTATGGCTGATGACGATTAGGTCGATCCTGGGCAGATCCTTCATCCTGATGCCCGGCTCCGCGACCCGTTTCGGCCCCAGCGGCGGAAAGGGGCTGGCATGATCGGACCAGATCGGATCGGTCAATATGTTGATCCCGGCCGCCTGCACCAGCACGGTCGCATGGCCGACCCAGGTGGCGACCATGCCGCGCGGCGCGGCAAAGGGGGCGGGGCGCGCCGGCTTGACCGCCACCGCATCGGGCCAGTCGGGGCGATCGTCATTGCCCAGCAGCCAGCGGGCGATGAATCCCTGGCGGCTGGTGCCGGGCGGGGCGGGCATGTCGATCGCGCCATCGGGGTTGAAGAAGCGGGTGCCGTCATAATGGCGGCTCGCCGGCCCCTCATAATAGATACGGTCGAGGAAGGGCGGCACGATCACCGTCGCCAGACAGGCGGCGATCAGCAGGAACAGCAGCGCGACACCGACAGCCTTCATCATTGCAACCGCGCGCGCCATGCCTGCTCCCATGCCCGTCATCGCGCCGCCATAGCGGACCGGCGGGGCAGGGCAAGGCCTCCCTATTGACCCTGACCCATGTTGGCGAGTGCGCCATTCCCGGCCTCGGGCTCAAGGATAACCCCGATACCAACCGGCCCATCGCCGACCTAGCCTTGCGCCGTTCGTCTTCCCCGGTCTGACTCGCAGGAGCATCGCATGAGCAAAAAGCCGAATATTCTCATCATTTGGGGCGATGACGTCGGGATGTGGAATCTCAGCTGCTATCATCGCGGCATGATGGGCGGCTCGACCCCCAATATCGATCGCATCGCGAAGAAGGGCATGATCTTCATGGATCATTATGCCCAGGCCTCCTGCACCGCCGGCCGTGCCGCCTTCATCACCGGCCAATATCCGATCCGCGTCGGCCTCAGCACCGTCGGCCTCGCCGGCGCGCCGCAGGGCATGCAGAAGGAAGATCCCACGATCGCCGAACTGCTCAAGCCCCATGGCTATGCCACCGGCCAGTTCGGCAAGAATCATCTGGGCGACCGGGACGAGCATCTGCCGACCGCGCATGGCTTCGACGAATTTTTCGGCATCCTCTATCACCTCAATGCCGGCCAATATTCGGAAGAATATGATTATCCCAAGGATCCCGAAGTGGCCAAGGCCTTCGCCTGGCGCGGCGTGATCCACAGCAAGGCCGACGGCAAGGGGGGCCAGTCGATCGAGGACAAGGGGCCTTTCGGTTCCGAGCGACAGAAGACGCTCGACAATGAATTCATGGTCGAATCCAAGCGCTTCATCACCGACGCGGTGAAGGCCGACAAGCCCTTCTTCGTCTGGCACAACACCACCCGGATGCATTACCAGACCCACCTGCCGCCCGAATATGACGGCGTCACCGGCTATGGTCTCTATGCCGACGGCGTGAAGCAGATGGACGATCATGTCGGCGAACTGCTCGACCTGCTCGAAGAACTGGGCGTGGCCGACGACACGTTCGTCATGTTCTCGACCGACAATGGCGCGGCCTCCAATTCATGGCCCGATGGCGGCAACCAGCCCTTCCGCGGCGAAAAGGGCGTCGGCGGCTATGAAGGCGGCTTCCGCGTGCCCTGCGTCGTCAGCTGGCCCGGCCATGTGCAGGAAAATGTCGCCACTGGCGAGTTCATGGCGATGGAGGACTGGATGCCCACCATCCTGTCCGCGCTGGGCGAGCCGGAGCTCAAGGATGAACTGCTCAAGGGCAAGACCATCGGCAGCATGACCTACAAGGTCCATCTCGACGGCTATGACCAGACCGAACTGCTCAGCGGCAAGGGCAAGTCGAAGCGCAAGGATTTCTACTATTTCACGGAAACCACGCTGCACGGCCTGCGCTATGGCGACTGGAAGTTCCTGTTCAAGACGCAGGACAAATGGTTCAACGGCATTCAGGAAAATCTGAACACGCCGCTCATCACCAATTTAAAGCTCGATCCGTTCGAGCGTTTCCATGAAGCGCGCGGCTTCGACGAGTGGCAGGAAAACCGATCCTGGACGCTGGCGCCGGCGACCGCGCAGATCGCAAAGTTCATGAAGTCGCTTCAGGAATATCCGCCGCGCATCAAGAGCCTGGATTTCGATCTGGATGCGATGGTGGCGGACGCATCGGCCTCGCAAGCGCGCTGATCGCGACAGGCATGAAGCGGATGCCGCAGGGGCCCGACCTGCGGCATCCGATGGTTCGGCAGGGCAGGGGTGCGTGCCATGAATGATCTGAGTTTCGTCCTGGTCATCTTCTTCGTCACATTGGGACCGATCAAGGTGATCGCCGCCTTTGCCCAGTTGACCAGCCAGTTGCCCGATGGGGAGCGGCGCGCGCTGGCGCTCCGGTCGACCCTGATCGCCACGGCCGTCGGCTTCCTCATCCTGTTCATCGGCGACAATCTGCGCCAGAATTGGCAGATCGCATCGCCTGACCTGTTGCTGACCGGCGGCGTGCTGCTGCTGATCGGCGCGCTGGAGGCGGTCAAGAATGCGCAGCACGCCCCCGCGCCCGATGCGCCGCCGACCTCGGCCAAGGGGCTGGCCATGTCGCCGGTGACTTTCCCGATCATCATCACGCCCTATGGTATCGTGGCGCTGCTGCTGTTCGCGGCCGTGGCCGGCGATACCCGGACCTTCCTGACCGGCGTGTTCGGCATTTTCCTGGGCATGATGGTGGCCGATTTTCTGGCGATGATCTTTGCCCGCCAGTTGCTGGGCTTCATCCATGCCGGTACGCTGATGGCGTTCGGCTGGATGATCGCGGTGCTGCAGGCGGCGCTGGCGATCCACGCGATCATGTCGGGCCTGCAGCAATATGGCGTCGTGCCCGGACCGCTTCCCGTCGTCCCTTGATGCGACGGGGTGGCGGATCAGGCGCCGGCCGGCCCTGATCCGCCCCTTTTTGCGTGTTATGGCTGCAGCATGTCGGGCTTGCGCTTCGCCAGGTCGACCAGCGCCGCCGGCCGCCATTCGGGCAGCTTGTGCCAGCGTTCGATCGCCGCATCGGACAGGGCTTCATTGGTTCGTCCGGCGTCATGCGGCACGTCGATCGCACGTTCGCCCGATCCGAACAGGCGATAGAAGAAGGTCTGGGATTCGCTGACCGGGCCTAGCGGATCGGGATGGTGCGGCGGGAAACCGGGCGGCACCAGCCCGAACGGATCATCCACCGCCAGTCCCGCGAGCCGCGCGCGCGCCACCATCCATTCCAGCGCGATATCGGACAGGGCGGAATCGGGATTGCCGCCGCCGACATCGGCATGGCAGCCGGGGAACCAGCATTGCTCGACATGCTGGCCTGCGCCCTGCCCCTCGGGGATCGTCCACAATGTCGGCAGGAACGGCTTGCGATGCTCGTCGATCGCCACCGCATGAAAGGCGAAGGCGACGCTCGATGACAGGTCGGTATCGTGAAATTCCCGGTTCACCCGGAACAGATGCTTCAATATCCCCTGGAACAAGGTGTTGGGCACGCCCAGCGACCCGACCGTGTCCCACACGCCGACGCACCGGATCGGCGTACCGTCGGACCAGGCATAGCTTTGCCGGAACAGGCGCGACGCCTCCGATCGCGGCGCGCGGGTGCCGTCGCGCGAACGATAGAGCGCGAAGGCGTCGGGGATCAGGCTTTCATGCTCGGGCCGCAATATGCCGGAATTGCGCACGAAACCGGCCAGCGACCGGGCGGTATAGGCGCCCCGGCTGAAACCGAAGAAATAGAGCTGGTCGCCCGGCTGATAGGTGCGCACCAGCCAGGCATAGCAGGACAGGAGGATGCGGCTGATGCCATAGCCGGTGGCCCCGTCGATCAGCCGCTTGGTCCGCGACGCCATCGACCCGATGCCATTATGATAGAAGACACGCTGCGCCGTGCCGTCCTCCGCCATTGCGGGGATCAGGCTTGCCAGTTTCACCACATTGGTCGGGCACGGCTTGCCCTGCTCATTATGGTCGGGCTCGTTCCAGGTGCCGTCGCAACAGACCACGATGCGCTTCATCCGTGTCTCCCCATCGGCAGGAAAATGGCCACCCTCCTCTATTGGGCGGGCGGCCATGGTCGCTGCGGCGCAGCCTGTTTTATAGGAGGAAACGGACGCGCCGGGCGGCGCGGATCAGCCCTGATCCTTATAGGCCATCTGCAAGATGCCCCAGTGGCGCCCGCGCACATGGATGGAGGCGATCACCTGCTTCAGCAGGATGACCTCGCCCTCGGCGGTCAGGCGGCGATAGGCCTTGATGCAGAAGGGTTCGGTGATCTTGCACTGCTCGCGCGTGTCGGGGAAATCGAACACCACGCCCTGGCGCGAAAATTCCGCATTCCATTTCTCGTCGCCCGGCCGCTGGGGCAGCGCGCGTTCCGGCATGGCGATCGCGCCGAAGCTGTTGCGATCGGTGAAGGTCATGCCGAACAAGCCCTTGTAGCCGCGCGCCACTTCCTGCTGCGCGCGCGCCTCGGCCTGCATGATCGGCTGGATCGGATGGGTGAATTGCGGCGGATTGGTGCCGCGGATCGGCGCATAATATTCGCTGAACACATCGGCCTCGCTGATGCGGCCATCATCCAGCGCCTGCTCGATCGCATGGCCCACCGCCCGCGCGGCGGTCAGGCTGAACCGGATATAGGGCGAATCGGGAATGTCGACGCCGCTTTCCGCCAGATATTGCAGCAGCATGTTGGTGTCGTCGCTGGCGATCGACACCCGGCCCGACAGCCGTTGCAGGCCGTCGGCATTGTCGCCCGACGTGCTCGACAGCGCCGACAGGCCGGTGCGGATCTCGCTGGCGGAACCGACCATCGACGCGATCCGCTCGGCCACCGCCTCGCTGTTGGTCGACAGGCCCTGCATCAGCGATCCCAGCCGGTCGACCAGCGCCTCGATATTCTTGGTGTCGGACAGCGCCGTGCGCGCGGTCTGTGCGCCATGGGTGATGCTGTCCAGCATGCCGCCGGCCTCGCTGGTCAGCGCGCCGATCGACCGCTCGATCGTCTGCGTCGCGCTCGCCGTTTCCTGCGCCAGCTTCTTCACTTCGGCCGCGACCACGGCAAAGCCGCGCCCCGCGTCACCGGCCCGTGCCGCCTCGATCGTCGCGTTGAGCGCGAGCAGATTGGTCTGGCTGGCGATGCCGCTGATCACGCTGGTGACATGGGCGACGGTCTTGAGCGCTTCGCCAAAGCCGTCGAGGCGCGCATGGATGCGGCTCACCTGTTCGATCAGGTCGACGAAATTGCCGTTCGCGGTCGACAGCTGCCGTCCCGAATCATCGATGATGGCGCGGGCGGCGACCGCCTTCTCGCGCGCGTCCTGGCCGACCAGCGACACGCTTTCGCCATCGCGCGACAATTGCGACGCGGCGCCGCTGATCGCCTCGATCGTGCGCGCCTGCTGCGTCACCCGGTCCGCGAGTTCGCTGATGTCTGCCTGAAGGTCGAGCGTACGGATACCCAGGTCGCCGGATAATTTGGCGACCTTCATTACCGCTCGTGCGACGGTTCCCGATTGCGTTTCTGTGCCCACGGCAACTGGCTAGCCATGGATGGTAAAATATCGGTTATCATACTGACATGGATGTCAGCTTCGTCAGAATGATGCCTCCGCACCGGCCCACACCCCCACCCGGCCGCCCATCAGGATATCATGTCTGGGAGGCCGGGTGGGGGTGTGGGCCGGTGCGGCTCTTGAAATGCGCTCTTTCGCGCATTTCCCAAAAACGCCTACAGCGCACCCAGCAGCGCGAGGACCACGCCACAGGCGACCAGCATCAGCCCCATCGCCTCGCTGCGCGCCATGCGCTCGCCCAGATAGAAATGGCCGAACGCCATGGTGAAGGCGACCTCGATCTGGCCGACGATCCGCACCAGCGCGACCGGCGCCGTAGCAAAGCCGGTGAACCAGCAGGCCGAACCCATGGCCGACAGGAAGCCGACCTGGCCCGACACGCGCCAGCTGGTGAACACCTTGCGCATCTCGCCCGGCTCGCGCAGCGCCAGATAGCCGCCCTGGAGCAGCGTCTGCAGCAGCACCGTGACGCTCAGCACGATCAGCGCGGCATGGATCGGATCGCCGCCGCCTACTTGCTGCGTCGCGCGGCGGATGCCGATGGCGGTCAGTGCGAAGAAGAATCCCGATGCGATGCCGGTAATCGCCGCCGGCTGCCCCAGAGCGCGCAGGAAATCCATCGGCCCCATCCGCTTGCCCCCGGTCGACAGCAGCATCACGCCGGCGACGCCGCAGCCGATCCCGGCGCAGGTCAGCGCGCTCAGCCGCTCGCCCATCAGCAGGAAGGACAGGATCGCCCCCTGCACCGCTTCGGTCTTGGAATAAGCGGTGCCGACGACGAAATTGCGATGGCCAAAGGCCATGATCAGCAAATTGGTGGCGATGATCTGGGCCAGCCCGCCGGCCAGGCAGAAGGGCAGGAACAGCCGGCCCAGCGCAGGGAAGGGCGCGGGGAAGAGTAGCTGATAGCCGTCAAGCA
Organism: Sphingobium sp. L-44; assembly: GCF_056859495.1. Classification (NCBI taxonomy): domain Bacteria; kingdom Pseudomonadati; phylum Pseudomonadota; class Alphaproteobacteria; order Sphingomonadales; family Sphingobiaceae; genus Sphingobium; species Sphingobium sp. L-44. The sequence goes on from NZ_JBSXOQ010000080.1 coordinate 12,253, forward strand.
GGATCAGCGCGAAGGGAATGCCGTAAAGATAGCGGACCAGGCCCGCCGCATTGATCGACAGCGTCTTGCCCACGCGCCGCTGCACCGCGGTGCGCCAGGCCTGCGTGGCCCCGGCCATCAGGGTGGCGGGCAACCAGATCGGGGACGTAATCATGCGCGCCCTATACAATAGGGACGCGACCCGTCACCCCATCATCATCAGGAAGGCGAAGAACAGCGACAGCGACGCACAGGCAAAGCCGTACAGCAGCGGCAGCCGCAGCAAGGTGCCGCTGCGCGAAAGCTGATAGGCATCCTTGAACTGGCGATACATGTGCCAGGCCGCGAACAGCAGCAGCACGACCGTCACCAGCCCATGGGTGATGCCGACCGCCGTCAGGATCATCGACAGCGAGAAGAGCAGCGACATGAAGGCGATCGAATAGGTCACATAGATCGCATGGTCATACATCTTGAACCGGCGGCTGAACGGGAACAGCAGCCACAGGAAGGGCAGCGATATGACGATCAGCAGCCAGGAGAATTTATAGGCATTGGCCTTGAGCTTGTAATAGGCGAATTCGGGATCCTTGGCCGCCGCGCTCATCGCCTTGCCGACCGTTTTGGCGATGCCCTTGTTGAGACCCTTGTCGACGGTCTTGTCGACCGCCTTGTCGACGTTATCGCCGGCCAGCGCATCGGTCAGGCCGCTCGCCAGCGGCAGGCCCTTCCGTTCGTCCTGTGCGTCCTTCAGCTTTTCCTGCAATGTCTCGCGCCGGCTCGCGCTGATTCCCGGCTCGGCCAGTTGCGCCTGCACCTTGGCGATGCGGGCATCGGCTTTTTCCTCTTCCTTCTTCAGCTCGGCGATCGCCTCGCTGTTCATCTTCACCTGGTTGCGGGTGCCTTCCGGCCCATGATGGCTGGTCAGCGAGAAGATCGCGTACATCAGGAAGGCGCTGAACAGGAACAGGGCAAAGGGCGATACGAACTTGGCCCGCTCGCCATGGATATAGCGGCGCGTCAGCTGTCCGGGGCGCAGCGCCAGCTCGGGCAGGGTGGTGAAGATCTTGCCTTCGAAATGCAGCACGCCATGGGCCAGGTCATGGCCGATCGCGGCAAAGCTGCGGTGCAGATGCGCGGCCTGGCCGCATTCGGGGCAATAATTGCCCGTCACCGCCGTGCCGCAATTCAGGCAGGCGCCATGGCGCGCTTCATGTGCCTCACCATGGCCCGGCTCGACCGCCCGTGCCAGCATGCCCCCGGTGATCGCGTCACCCGCTGCTTCGATTTCCCCTGTCATGGGCGGGGACGATAACAAGCGTGTATGACGCTTGCCAGTCACCTTGGCGCGTGGATCGCATTGTGTTGCATTGTTACAACGCTCGGCAACATTCCGACATGTTCCCATGATGGGCAGGGCGAGCGTCACCGTCCCGCCACAAATCGCGCCTAGCGGCGATGGCATCCCGGACGGCAGGCGCAGGGGCGCCGCTGTCCCGGACGCAAAAGCAATATTATCGGGGAATAACCTTGTCGAAATTCACTTTCGCACGGTCGGCGCTGCTGCTGACCTCGGCCTTCGGTGCGCTCGCCCTTGGTGGCGCCGCCCATGCGCAGGAAGCGGGCGCTGACGCCGGCCAGCTCGACGAGATCGTCGTGACCGCCGAGCGCCGCTCGGAAAATCTGCAGAAGGTGCCCGTCTCGGTCGGCGTCGTGCAGGGCGATGCGCTGCGCAACCTCACCGCCGGCGGCGGCGACATTCTTGAACTCGCCGCCCGCGTGCCCGGCCTCTATGCCGAAACCACCACCGGCCGCATCTTCCCGCGCTTCTACATCCGGGGCCTGGGCAATATCGACTTCTATCTCGGCGCATCGCAGCCGGTGTCGATCATCCAGGACGATGTCGTGCTGGAACATGTCGTGCTGAAGTCGAACCCGGTGTTCGACGTCAATCAGGTGGAAGTGCTGCGCGGCCCGCAGGGTTCGCTGTTCGGCCGCAACACCACGGCGGGCATCATCAAGTTCGACACCATCCGTCCGTCGATGGATTGGGAAGGTCGCGCCCAGGCCAGCTATGGCAGCTATAACACTGTCACCTTCGACGGCGGCATCGGCGGCCCGATCGTCGCGGACAAGCTCGCCTTCCGCGTCTCGGCCCTCTACCAGCATCGCGACGACTGGGTCGACAACATCTATGAAGGCCCCAGCGCCGACGGCACCGTCAGCCCCAAGAAGGAGGCGATGGGCGGCTATAATGAGAAGGACGTGCGCCTTCAGCTGCTGATGACGCCGACCGAAAATGTCTCGATGCTGACCAGCGTCCATGCGCGCGACTATGACGGCACCTCGACCATCTTCCACCGCGCCGGCCTCACCAAGGGCAGCAACAGCGTGTCGGGCGAACCCCGTTCGAAGATCGCGCTCGACGAAGCGATGAACAACCCGCAGGCCTACAAGACCTATGGCGCGTCGGAAAATATCGCGATCGACATGGGCCCCGTTACCCTGACCTCGATCACCGCCTATGAAACCACCTCGGGCTACAGCCGTGGCGACACCGATGGCGGCGCGGGCGCGGACTATCCGGTGAACGGCGTGGCCAACGGCTTCGGCCAGAGCCAGGGCAATGTCCGTGATCTCGACCAGCTGACCCAGGAAGTCCGCCTCGCCAGCAACGGCGACAGCGCCTTCAAGTGGCAGGTCGGCGGCATGTATTTCGACAGCCGCGACACCACCGATTTCTACCAGCGCGCCTATTTCCTGACCGGCACCGCCAACAATCCCAACAACTGGGTGCGTCTGCGCAACAAGAATGAAAGCTGGGGCCTGTTCGGACAGGCGAGCTACGAAGTCGTGCCGGGCCTCACCATCACCGCCGGCGGCCGTTATACCAAGGACACGAAGGAAACCCGTCTGGTCCGCGCCACCGCCAATGCGGCGGGCGTCTCGACCTATGCCGGCCGTCGCTATGTGAAGCTGACCGGCAAGGAACCGAGCTGGGACGTCAGCGCCCTCTATGAAGTGACCCCCGAAGTCAGCCTCTACGCCCGCGTCGCGCGCGGCTTCCGTGGCCCGACCATCCAGGGCCGCTCGGCGGTGTTCAACAGCGACTTCACCACGGCGGATTCGGAAACGATCATGTCGTACGAAGGCGGCATCAAGACCAACCTGCTGGGCAACCGCCTGCGCTTCAACCTGTCGGGCTTCGCCTGGAAGGTGAAGGACATCCAACTCAACGGCAATGACGTGAACGGCAATGGCGTGTTGTTCAACGCCGACGCGGCCAAGGCCTATGGCCTGGAAGCCGATCTGGAAGCGCGTCCGTTCGACAATCTCACTTTGTCGGCCGGCCTCAGCCTGCTGCACAGCGAGATCAACGACAAGAATGTCTATGCGCAGGTCTGCACGCTGAACGGCGTGGTCGTCTGCACCGTGGAAGACCCGACCGTCACCAACGCCCGCGGCGTCTTCGCCCAGATCGACGGCAACCCGCTGCCCAACGCGCCGAAATACACTGCCAACATCGCGGCCCGTTACGACGTGCCGCTGGGCAATGGTGGCAAGATCTTCGCGGCGACCGACTGGAACATCCAGGGCTACACCAACTTCGTCCTCTACAAGACGAAGGAGTTCTACTCGAAGGGTGACTTCGAAGGCGGCCTGAAGATCGGCTACACCGCGCCGGACGGCAAGTACGAGATCGCCGCCTTCGCCCGCAACATCACGGGCGAGAAGAATATGAAGGGCGTGATCGAAAATTACATGGCGCCGGTGTTCAACGAACCCCGCATCATCGGCCTGTCCTTGAGCGGCAAGCTGTAAGACTAAGGTTATTCCTCCCCATGCTGTGCATGGGGAGGGGCCAAAGAAAAAGGCGCGTCATCCGATGGAATGGCGCGCCTTTTTCGTCAGCTCGGCTTGATCGGCGCGAGCGTGACATTCTTCCAGTCGGGCTCATGATGCGGCTCGCGCCCCATTGTCCAGTTGCTCTGCAGTCGCACCAGCGGGTTGGGCGCACACCAGATTTCTCCGCTGTCGCTCAGACCCGTCACCCAGATCAGATTATGCTCCTGCCCATAGTCGATGACGGCGAAGGCATAGCCTTTGCCCTTGCCTTCGATCATGACGGGCAAGGGCGGTTCGAGCTGCGTGAAGGACATGGATGAACTCCGGCTTTGGGTGCCGGACATAATGCGGCGCGCGAAACGGGGTTCCCGTCTCGCGCGCCGCCTTGATCCGTATCAATAGGATAGTTGCTGACGGGCGGTCTTACGCCCCTTCGAGCAGCTTTTCTTGTCTGATCTTTTCCTGCCACACCAGCGGGGCGAGGCGGTGGACATTCTGGCCTTCGCTATCGACGGCGACGGTGACGGGCATGTCCTCCACCGTGAACTCGTAGATGGCTTCCATGCCCAGATCCTCGAAGCCCACGACCTTGGCTTCCTTGATCGCGCGCGCGACCAGATAGGCTGCGCCGCCGACCGCCATCAAATAGGCGCTCTTGTGCTTGGCGATGCTGTCGGTGGCGGCCGGGCCGCGCTCGGCCTTGCCGACGCAGGCGGCCAGCCCCTGTTCCAGCATCATGTCCATGAACTTGTCCATGCGCGTCGCAGTGGTCGGGCCTGCCGGGCCGACCACTTCGTCGCGCACCGGATCGACCGGGCCGACATAGTAAATCACGCGGCCCTTGAAATCGACCGGCAGGGTCTCGCCCTTCTCCAGCATGTCGGCGATCCGCTTGTGCGCGGCGTCGCGGCCGGTCAGCATCTTGCCGTTCAGCAGCAGGCGGTCGCCATGCTTCCAGCCCTGCACCTGTTCCGGCGTCAGCGTGTCGAGATCGACGCGGATCGCTTCCTTGCTCGGCTTCCAGTCGACCTGCGGCCATTCACTGAGCTTGGGCGCTTCCAGATAGGCCGGGCCGGACCCGTCCAGCGTGAAATGCGCATGGCGGGTCGCGGCGCAGTTGGGGATCATCGCCACCGGCTTGCCCGCCGCATGGCAGGGATAGTCGTGGATCTTGATGTCGAGCACGGTGGCCAGGCCACCCAGGCCCTGCGCGCCGATGCCCAGCGCATTGACCTTGTCGAACAGTTCGATGCGCAGTTCCTCGATCTTGTTCTGCGGGCCACGGGCCTTGAGTTCGCCCATGTCGATCGGGTCCATCAGGCTTTCCTTGGCCAGCGCCACGGCCTTTTCCGCGGTGCCGCCGATGCCGATGCCCAGCATGCCCGGCGGGCACCAGCCCGCGCCCATCTGCGGCACCATTTCCAGCACCCAGTCGACGATCGAATCGCTGGGGTTCATCATCTTGAACTTGGTCTTGTTCTCGCTGCCGCCGCCCTTGGCCGCGACGTCGATGATGACCTTGTTACCCGGCACCATTTCCACGTTGAGCACGCAGGGCGTGTTGTCCTTGGTGTTCTGGCGGCTGAAAGCGGGATCCTTCAGGATCGACGCGCGCAGGCGGTTCTCGGGGTTCAGATATGCGCGGCGCACGCCCTCGTCGATCACCTCCTGCATCGACCGGCTGTTATCGTCCAGCCGACACTCCATGCCCCACTTCACGAACACGTTGACGATGCCGGTGTCCTGGCAGATCGGGCGGTGGCCTTCGGCGCACATGCGGCTGTTGGTCAGGATCTGGGCGATGGCGTCCTTCGCCGCCGGATTGGCTTCGGCTTCATAGGCCTTACCCAGTGCCCGGATATAATCCATCGGGTGATAGTAGGAAATGAACTGGAGTGCGTCGGCGACGCTCTCGATGAGGTCGGCGGTCTTGATGACGGTCATCTACCCTGGTCCCTATTCTTGCGGCCCGCCTCTGCACGGCAGGTCCCTGCAAGGCGGGGCTATAGGCCTTTGAGACGATGAGTCCAGAAGAGGGTTGCGGTTCAGGACGCAAGCGGCCCGTCGGCAAAGGGAAAATTCTGCCACCAGGGCTGCATCTCGCGCAGCACGCGGGCAAAGCTGGGCCGCGCCTCCAGCCGGTTCAGATAGGCGCCCAGCACCGGATGGCCGGCGCGCAGCGGCACGATCCTGTCGGCATAATAAAGCGAGGGCGCCGCCGCGCAGTCGGCCAGCGACAGATGATCGCCCGCCGCCCAGCTCCGCCCGGCCAGCCGATCCTCCAGCAATGCATAGATGCTGCGCAGCGCCGCCACATTGGCCGCCACGCCATGGGGATCGCGCGCCTCCTCGGGGCGCAACCGGTCGGCGACCAGCGCCTGCATCGGCCCCATCACATAATTGTCGAACAACCGGTCCATCAGCCGCACCTCGATCGCCGCGTCGCCATCGACCGGGATGGGGCGGAAGGTGCCGGGTTCGTGCCGGCCCAGATATTCGACGATGATGCTCGCCTCCGCGATCGTCGCGCCGCGCACCGGGTCGTGCAGCACGGGGAATTTGCCGAGCGGCCAGAGTGCCTGCCATTCGGCCAGTGCCGCCGCGTCCTCCAGGATGCGCGGGGTGAAGGGCGTGCCATTTTCATGAAAGGCGATCAGCACCTTCCAGCAATAGGAGGAGAGGGGATGGTAATAGAGGATCATGCCTGCCTCCCGATCATCGGAGCCGTCCGGATTCGCCAGCCTTCCCATCATCATAGCGTATCGCGCGGTGATATGCAGGGGGACGATAGAGGCAGCGATTCAACAGATTGTGGTCGTGTTCGTGCCTCTGCCCCCATGTCATGATTTTGTCGCCAATCGCGCGACGCGCGCATTTGCGTGGCAAGGCAAATTTATTTTTTAATTTCATAGGCCCCCCTTGTCTTTTCCAAGGCCCTTGGAAGTCCGCGCGTCGCTGCGCTATGGGGTGGCGTGTCAGCGACGAAACGAATCCAGGCGTCGATGAACCGAGTCCCCGAACTGTCATTTACCCTCTTGCGTGTCGGCGGGGCTGTGGCACTATCTGTGGTATCGGGACCAAGGGGGTCACCCAATAGATTGTGATTGCATTGTCGGACCTGCTTCCGGCGATATGGGGCTTTTGTCCTTGCGATCGGATCGGTTGACCCCATTTCTGTCCCGGCCCGATCGGGTTCATGCTATGATGCCTGGGTGCGCCCCGGCATCGCTGGACCGAATCGAACGGAACAGGAACAATCGGGGGCTCGCATGGACTTTCGAGATAGTGAACAAGGTGGAAACGGCGACGTGGCGACGGTAATGGACGAGCGTATCGAGGATCTGGTGGACAAGGCCGAGCCCAAGGCTGCCAAGGGCAAGGCGACCGAGTCCGCGTCGTCCAAGATTCATGAGCGTCGCTTTCATGTCGTGACGGATTCGTCGCGCGATGCGCTGCTGACCGAATTCGGCAAGGATACGCTGAACGATCGCTATCTGCTGCCCGGCGAAAGCTATCAGGATCTGTTCGCGCGCGTCGCGGCCGCCTATTCGGACGATGCCGACCATGCCCAGCGCGTCTATGACTATATCTCCAAGCTCTGGTTCATGCCCGCCACCCCCGTTCTGTCGAACGGCGGCACCGGTCGGGGTCTTCCGATCAGCTGCTATCTGAACAGCGTCGACGACAGCCTGGAAGGCATCGTCAACACCTGGAACGAGAATGTCTGGCTGGCCTCGCGCGGCGGCGGCATCGGCACCTATTGGGGCAGCGTGCGCGGCATCGGTGAGCCGGTTGGCCTCAATGGCAAGACCAGCGGCATCATCCCCTTCGTCCGCGTGATGGATTCGCTGACCTTGGCGATCAGCCAGGGCTCGCTGCGTCGCGGCTCGGCCGCCTGCTATCTCGACGTCTCCCACCCGGAGATCGAGGAGTTCCTGGAAATCCGCAAGACGAGCGGTGACTTCAACCGCAAGGCGCTCAACCTGCATCATGGCGTGCTGCTGACCGACGAGTTCATGGAAGCGGTGCGCGACGGCAGTGATTTCAACCTGCGCAGCCCCAAGGACCAGTCGGTGCGCGGCACCGTCAATGCCCGTGCGCTGTTCCAGAAGCTGGTCGAGGTCCGCCTCGCCACCGGCGAACCCTATATCGTCTTCTCCGACACGGTGAACCGGATGATGCCCAAGCATCACCGCGACCTGGGACTCAAGGTCTCGACGTCGAACCTCTGTTCGGAAATCACTCTGCCGACGGGTCGCGACCATCTCGGCCAGGATCGCACGGCGGTCTGCTGCCTCTCCTCGATGAACCTGGAAACCTGGGATCAGTGGAAGGATCATCCGACCTTCGCGGAAGACATTATGCGCTTCCTCGACAATGTGCTGCAGGACTATATCGACCGCGCCCCGCCGGAAATGGCCCGCGCCAAATATAGCGCCAGCCGCGAACGCTCGGTCGGCCTGGGCGTCATGGGCTTCCACAGCTTCCTGCAGGCACGCGGCATCCCGTTCGAAGGCGCCATGGCCAAGTCGTGGAACCTGCGCATCTTCAAGCATATCAATGCCAAGGTGAACGAGGCGTCGATGATGCTGGCGCAGGAACGCGGGCCGTGCCCCGACGCCGCCGACCAGGGCGTGATGGAGCGCTTCTCCTGCAAGATGGCGATCGCGCCGACCGCGTCGATCTCGATCATCTGTGGCGGCACCTCGGCCTGTATCGAGCCGATCCCGGCGAACATCTACACCCACAAGACGCTCTCGGGCAGCTTTGCGGTGAAGAATCCCTATCTGGAAAAGCTGCTGGTCGAAAAGGCCAAGGATTCGAGCGCCGTATGGAACTCGATCCTGGAACGTGGCGGCAGCGTCCAGCATCTCGACTTCCTGACTCAGGAAGAAAAGGATGTGTACAAGACCAGCTTCGAGATCGACCAGCGCTGGCTGCTCGAACTGGCCGCCGATCGCACGCCCTATATCGACCAGGCGCAGTCGCTGAACCTGTTCATCCCGGCCGACGTCGAGAAGTGGGATCTGCTGATGCTCCACTTCCGCGCCTGGGAGCTGGGCATCAAGTCGCTCTATTATCTGCGCTCCAAGTCGGTGCAGCGCGCCGGCTTCGCCGGTGGCGTGGAAGCGGACAACACGATCGACGCCCCCAAGTTCGAGATCGGCGAGACCACCGACTATGACGAGTGCCTCGCCTGTCAGTGATCAGATTCCCTCTCCCTGTGGGAGAGGGAGGGAGCCGCGCAGCGGCGGAAGGGTGAGGGCGATGCGCAATTACCGCGATCTGCCTTCAGGGGCCGTGGATCGGGCCCGCATTCTCCGCCGTAACGCCACGGAGGCTGAAAAACGTCTCTGGCGTGCTTTGCGTGAACAGCTTCCGACCGTGAAATTCCGCCGCCAGGTGCCCCATGGTGCCTATGTCGCGGATTTCCTCTGTTTTTCTGGCAAGCTGGTCGTCGAGGTCGATGGCGCAAGTCATGCGGAGAGCGCTGAGCAAGATGCTGTCCGAACCCGTTATTTCGAGACCCAGGGCTATCAGATCCTGCGTTTCTGGAACCATGAAGTCATGGAAAATACCGAAGGCGTCGTAGCGGTCATCGCGGCGCGCCTCTCGCCCTCACCCTCCCACGCCTGACGGCGCGGGCCCCTCCCTCTCCCGATGGGAGAGGGGAAGAAAAGATTTCGCGGAGTAACCCATATGCCCCTTCTTCAAGCCTCCAAGGTCTACAAGCCCTTCGAATATCCCTGGGCCTATGAATTTTGGAAGCGCCAGCAGCAGCTCCACTGGCTGCCCGAGGAAGTGCCTCTGGGCGAGGATTGCCGTGACTGGGCGCAGAAGCTCAGCGACCATGAGCGCAACCTGCTGACCCAGATTTTCCGCTTCTTCACCCAGGCCGACGTGGAAGTGCAGGATTGCTACCACGAGAAGTACGGCCGCGTGTTCAAGCCGACCGAAATCAAGATGATGCTGACCGCGTTCAGCAACATGGAAACGGTCCATATCGCCGCCTACTCGCATCTGCTCGACACGATCGGCATGCCCGAAAGCGAATATTCGGCCTTCCTCCAATATAAGGAGATGAAGGACAAGCATGACTATCTCGCCCAGTTCGGCGTCGACACGGACGAGGATATCGCCAAGACGCTGGCGATGTTCGGCGGCTTCACCGAAGGCCTCCAGCTCTTCGCCTCCTTCGCGATGCTGATGAACTTCCCGCGCTTCAACAAGATGAAGGGCATGGGCCAGATCGTCACCTGGTCGGTCCGCGACGAGACCCTGCATTGCGAAGGCATCATCAAGCTGTTCCACAGCTTCGTGAAGGAACGCGACTGCCTGACCGCGTCGGTCAAGGACGACATCATGGACATGTGCCAGAAGACCGTCCGGATCGAGGACGCGTTCGTCGATCTCGTCTTCGAAATGGGGCCGGTCCCCGGTATGACGCCCAAGGACATCAAGAAATATGTCCGCTACATCGCCGACTGGCGCCTGGGGCAGCTGGGCCTCAAGCCCATCTACATGATCGACGAGCATCCGCTGCCCTGGCTGACCCCGCTGCTCAACGGCGTGGAGCATGCCAATTTCTTCGAAACCCGCGCGACCGAATATTCGAAGGGCGCGACCCGTGGCCAGTGGAACGACGTCTGGGACGCGTTCGACCGCCGCAAGAAGCTCAAGGGCGCCGAAGCGGCCAATGTCGACGAAAGTGATCCGGACATGTTCAAGGCCGCCGGCATCGCGGCGGAATAAGATCACAGCGCGACGCGCCATGCGCGTCGCGCTGTGATCAAGCCCGCGCGGCGCTGACGCGTTTAAGGCTGCTGATCAGCCAGCATCACGGCAGCTTGCAAAGGGCTTTCGACCTGTTCGAGGGGAGGGGAGGCGCGGGGAGCGCCTCCCCTTTTTTGTGCGCTGCTGGAGCGCCCCGCATCGCGTCCATAACGGACCAGTCTCGCGCCGGAATGGCGATGCCCTGGGCTATGGTCCGGTCATGACCAGCCCCGTCGATCCCCCATCTCCGCCATTCTACGTCTTCGTCTGCAATGTCTGCGGCAGCGATCAGGTCACGCGCGAAGCCTGGGCGGCCTGGGATGTCGCGACCCAGGCCTGGATTCTCAACACGGCCTTCGACTTTGCCTATTGCCATCGCTGCCTGGGCTATGCGCAGCTCGACCGGCTGCTGCTGACCAGCCCGCCATCCGGCTTGCCGTCCCGCGCCCCGGCCTTCCCGCCCGCGCCGGGCTGATCGACGTGGCGGGCGTGACGCTTCCTTAACCGCCGCCATGCCAGACCGGCCGCCATGTTCGGCGTCCGACTCCGCTCCCTCTTCACCAGCCGCTGGATGGCCCTGCTCTGGGCGATATTGGTGCTGCTGAGCGCGATCCAGTTCGTGGGCAGCGATGGCGGTGATCAGGCCGGCGCGGATCAGGCCGCGACCGCGGCGCTGGACGGCCTCGACAACAGCCAGCGCGCCGCCATCGCCAACGCGCTCTGAAAGGCACGGGGCGGGCGTCGCGGGCGCGCTGTCCTATTCCTTCCCGCCGGACTATATTGCCGTCCGGCGTCGGGCCTGTCTCTGACGCTCACTTGTTCCAAAATGACAAATGTTGGAAATTAAATGTCAGAATGTGCGGGAAATATGCGAAGTTAAGCGTAGCATTTCCTACAATATCGACCACCATCTTCGTCTTTGTTCCGTTCGTGCAACATTTGTTCAGCTGCTACGTTCTAGCTTGCCTCGGTCAACAGGAATCGAAAAGGGACTGGACCATGCATCGCTTTGCCAGAAGCATGATTGCCGCGCTTTCACTGGGCGCCATGGCGTTGACCGCCATGCCCGCCGCCGCCCAGCACGGCCAGGGTCATGGCCGACCCGGCGGGCCGTCATCGGGCCATGGCGGCCCCGGCGGTCCGGGCGCACAACGGCCCCCCAGCCATGGCGGCAATCATGCCCAGCGTCCGCCCCAGCCCGGCCGGCCGGGGGCAGGCCGCCCGCCCCAGCCGGGCCGGCCCGGCAATGGTCGTCCGCCCCAATATGGCCGTCCCGGCAACCATCGCCCGCCGCCGCCCCGTGGCAACTATCGCCGGCCCGGACCGCCGGTCTATGCCTATGACTGGAACCGGCCGGATCCGCGCTATGGCGGCCGCTATCGCCCCGACCGCTATTATCGCGGCGGCTATGCGCCGATCCGGGTCGACCGCAGCATGCGCATCTATCGCGGCTATGACGACCGCTATTATTGCCGCCGTTCGGACGGGACCACCGGCCTGATCATCGGCGGCGCGATCGGCGCGCTGATCGGCGGCCAGCTCGATCGCGGCTATTCCAACACGGCGGGCATATTGATCGGCGGCGGCGCCGGCGCGCTGCTCGGCCGCGAGATCGACCGCGGCAGCCTCAGCTGCCGCTGATCGGGAAGAGGGGGGGGCGAAGACGCCCCCTTTTTTCAGCACCAGGGGTGGCGACGCCCGTCCCAGGTCCGGGCCAGCCCTTCGGCCACCAGTTGCTGGCCGATCGACTGGCCATCACGCGTCACGATCCGCAGCGCCCGGCCATATTTGTCGGTCGCCCGCCCGTCGATCTCCAGCGAGAAGGGGCCGGCATTCATCAGTTGCTGCAACCGGCTGGTCGCCCGCGCGCCCAGCGCGCCTTCCTCCGGGCAGCGCGGCCCATGGGTTTCGGGCGTGTCGATGCCGGCGATCCGATATTTCTCGCCCCGGAACCAGAAAGTGTCGCCATCGACGACGCAATTGGTCCCGCCGCCGCTATGGCAATAGCCGAAATCGGCCGATAGCTGGTCGGCGCTGGCGCTCGACGGCGCGGTGCCGGTCGACGCCGTCGGCATCGCGATCTCGGGCGCCAGCCGCGCCCACCAGTCGGGCGCCTGCCAGCCGATCATCATCCCCAGCGCCAGCACCAATCCAAGCGTCTTGCCACTGAAGCCGCTGCGCTGGGGCGCGGGGCGACGAAAGCGCGCCTGTCCGGCACGCGCCGCCTCCCGGCGCCAGAGTGTGTCGATGCGGTCGGGGGTGAATCGGTCGGGGCGTCTGGACATGGCGCGCCCCTAGCAGGTTCAGGAAAAACAGAGGGTTAAATCTGATCCGGCTTGTCGCCATTTCGGGGCGAACCGGCGTTTGATCGGGATCAATGTGGGAAGTGCAGGGGATGCGCAGGGTGCGCCCGCCTCAGCCCATGGAGATTGCCGCATGAACGCCGCCGCGCCGCCCAGCCCCTATGTCCGCATCGGCGGCGAACCGGTCGTCCGCGCTATCGCAAACCGCTTCTATGACCTGCTGGAAAGCGACCCGGCCTATGTCGAGCTGCGCGCCATTCATGCCGCCGACCTCTCCGTGGTGCGCCACGGCCTCACCCGCTTCCTGTGCGGCTGGCTGGGCGGCCCACGCGACTGGTTTCAGCGCGGCACCTGCATCATGTCGCTGCACCGCGCCTTTCCGATCACGCCGCAACTGGCCGATCAATGGGCGACCGCAGCCGCCTGCGCGATCGCCCTGCAGGAGGATGTCGACACCGACATCGCCGACGCCATGGCGGAAGCGCTCGGCCATATGGCGCGCGGCATGATCAATTTCGGCCTCGCGCCAGCACAGGCGCACCCGGCCTAGCGGCTAGTCGTCATCCTCGTTGAGGATTTCGTCCTCCTCGCCATCATCCTCGTCGTCCATGCGCGGCTCGCCGTCGAACGCGCCTTCATCGATCCAGCCGGATCGGTCCATCTCGTTCATCTTGTCGACCAGGTCGGGGACATCGTCGGGGATGATCTGCGCCGGGTTGCTCCGCCCGCCATGCTCGCTCTCTTCGCTCAGGTCGCTGGTCCGGCCCAGCGCATCGTCGGCGACGTCGTTCGCCTGGGTGCCGGCGTCGGCCTGTTCGCTATTCTCCTCACTCTCGTCGGGGAAGGGGCGATTGTCGGACATCGTCATGGCGCGTCTCCTTGCAGGGGCATGTCCCCCTCCAACGATCACCCCATTTTCCCGTTCCGCGCAAGCGCGTCCGGAAACGCACTGGACAGCGCGGAACCAAGGGGGCAAAGGCCGTCGCGATCCTTTTCGCCCCGATCCTTTTCGCATCGCAACAGGAATCTCTCCATGTCCCGCCAGCTCATTTCCTCCGGCTCGCCCTTCGAGGCGCAGGTCGGCTATTCGCGCGCCGTCGTCCAGGGCGACTGGTGCTTCGTCGCCGGCACCACCGGCACCGATCCCGAAACCAAGATCATGCCCGAAAGCGTGGTCGATCAGGGCGTCAACGCGCTCAAGGTGATCGGCAAGGCGCTCGAAGACGCCGGCTTCTCCTTTGCCGATGTCGTGCGCGTCACTTATTATATCACCGACCCTGCCTATTGGGACGATCTGGGCAAGGCCACCGCGCCCATCTTTGGCGAGATCCGCCCGGCCGCCAGTTGCGTCGTCGCTGGCCTCATCAAGCCGGAGATGAAGATCGAAATCGAAGTCACCGCCTTCAAAGGGTAACAGGGACACAGCATCATGATTACCATGTACGGCATCAAGAATTGCGATACGATCAAGAAGGCCCGCAACTGGCTGGATAATGAGCGCGTCGCCTATAATTTCCACGACTATAAGGTCGCCGGCGTCGACAAGGAAAAGCTGGAGGAATGGGTGATGGAGCATGGTTGGGAAACCATCCTCAACCGTTCAGGCACCACCTTCAAGGCGCTCGACGCGGGGGACAAGGCGCATATCGACGCGGACAAGGCGATCCTGCTGATGATCACCAACCCCTCGATGATCAAGCGCCCGATCCTCGACACCGGCAAGGGCACGGTCGTCGGCTTCAAGGCGACGACCTATGAAAACGCGCTGAAAGGCGTGATGGCGTGATCGGACGGGGGCTGCTGGGCATCGGGGCATTGCTGATGATGGGCCTGCTCCCCCTTTCCGCCGTCCGGGCCGCCGACCCGCTGATCATCGCGCATCGCGGTGCCAGCGGCGAGCGGCCCGAACATACGCTCGCCAGCTATGAGCGGGCGATCGATCAGGGCGCCGACTATATCGAGCCTGATCTGGTCCTGACCAGGGACGGCGTGCTGGTCGCCCGGCATGAGAATGAGATTGGCGGCACCACCGACGTTGCCGACCATCCCGAATTTGCCGATCGCAAGACGACGAAGACGATCGACGGCATCGCAATGACCGGCTGGTTCACCGAGGATTTCACCCTCGCCGAACTGCGCACGCTGCGGGCTCGGGAACGTCTGCCCGATCTGCGCCCGGCCAATGTCCGCTTCAACGATCTCTATCTCATCCCGACCTTCGAGGAGATATTGAAGCTGGTCCGCGCCAAGGAAGCGGAGCAGCATCGTCGCATCGGCCTCTATCCCGAAACCAAGCATCCCAGCTATTTTGCCGGCATCGGCCTGCCGCACCAGCAGGCGCTGCTCGATCTGCTCGGCAAATATGGCTACACCAATGCCGACGATCCGGTCTTCATCCAGTCGTTCGAGGTCGGCAATCTCAAGGCCCTGCATGAAGCGACCCGGCTGCGCCTCATCCAGCTCGTCGATGCCGAAGGCGGCCCCGCCGATGAACCCGGCACCAGCTATGCCGACATGATGAGCGTTTCCGGGCTGGAGGCGATTGCCGGCTATGCCACCGGCCTCGGCCCGTCCGCCGCCATGGTGTTGGCACCCGAAGGGGCGACCGCGCTGGTCGGCCGCGCCCATGATGCCGGGCTTCAGGTCCATATCTGGACGCTGCGGATGGAAAACAGCTTCCTGCCCGACCAGTATAAGCGGCCGGACGATCCGCAGGGGCGGGGCGACTTTGCCGGCTATGTCCAGGCGATCGCCGCGACCGGCGTCGACGGCATTTTCAGCGATTTCCCCAGGCAGGCGCGCGACGCTCTGAGCAGCACGCAGCCCTGATCGGCAACATCGCATAAATTAAAGCGGATTTTCCCTTCTCTACCCTGCGGCTCGACTTGCCAAAGCCGGGCCGCAGGCGAATAACGAACAGACCATGCTGTCCCAGAAGACCCGTTACGCCATCCGCGCGCTCCAGCATCTTGCCGACCGCTATCGCCAGGGGCCCGTGCCCCTCAACGAGATTGCGACGCGCCAGAATATCCCGGCGAAATTCCTGACGGTGATCCTGTCCGAATTGTCGCGCGAAGGGCTGGTGGCGACCCAGCGGGGTCGCGACGGCGGCTATTGGCTGGCCTTGGCGCCGGTCGACATCAGCTATGGCGACATCGTGCGCCTGACCCGCGGATCGCTCGCGCTCACCCCCTGCGCCAGCCGTTTCGCCCATGAAAGCTGCACCAACTGCCTGCCCGAAAGCGAATGCCGCCTGCACCGGGTGATGCTGCGCGTCCGCGACGAAACCGCCAAGGTGCTCGACAGCATCAGCCTCGCCGAACCCTTCGCGGCCGAGGGGCTAGGGTAGGGGAATCCTAAACGGCGTCATCCCGAACTCGTTTCGGGATCCATTCAGCGCTGTGGACCTGGCGTCAGCCAACGACGAACCAATAGAACATAGCCGCCGAAATGCTGGCCCAGCATATGATCCCTATAGCCAGCCCGCCCAATATGCCGATGGCTGCGTTCCAGCGACGGCTAAGGACGATAGCGCTGCCCAGCGCTGCTACTAATATTGCCAGTACGATCGCTGCTATCGCCATATCCCCTGTTTTGCAGCTCGCCCTTTTTCTCGCAAGCGATGGCTATCGCTCCGGTGCGGACGCCCTTGCGCTCGCCCCGTCGCTTCGCCACATCGGCAGCATGACCACGCCGCCGCTCAAAGCCGCCCTGATCCCCGTTACCCCGCTGCAGCAGAACTGCACCCTCTTCTGGTGTACGGAAACGATGCGCGGCGCCTTTGTCGATCCGGGCGGCGACCTGCCGGTGCTGAAGAAGGCGGCGGCGCAGCATGGCGTCACGATCGAGAAGATTCTCGTCACCCATGGCCATATCGACCATTGCGGCCAGGCCGGCGTGCTGGCCCGCGACCTCGATGTTCCGATCGAGGGGCCGCATGAGGAGGATCGCTTCTGGATCGACCGGCTGCCGCAGGATGGCGAACGCTGGGGCATTCCGGGCGAGAGCTTCGAGCCGGACCGCTGGCTGGTCGATGGCGACCAGGTGACGGTCGGCAATCTGACCTTCGACGTCTATCATTGCCCAGGCCACACGCCGGGCCATGTCGTCTTCCACCATGCGCCGAGCCGGCTCGCGATCGTGGGCGACGTGCTGTTCAAGGGCTCGATCGGCCGCACCGACTTCCCGCGCGGCAATCATCAGGATCTGATCGACGCGATCACCGGCAAGCTCTGGCCGCTCGGCGGCCAGACCGCCTTCGTCCCCGGCCATGGCGAGATGAGCAATTTCGCCTATGAACGGCGCACCAATCCCTATGTGGCCGATTCCGTTCTCGGTTAAACGCGCGCCATCGCTGGCGGGGCAGGCACGGCGCGAGTCGCGCCATAGGCGACATAGAGCGCCGCGACCGCCAGGCCGAGCATCACGATCCAGGTGAGCAGCGCGCCGCCCGCGCGCCAGACCGTCGGCTTGTCGGCGTCCATGCCAAAGCCATGGGCGATTCGCGCCAGCGCATAGATCATCGCCCCGATCCACAGCCACAGCGGCGCGCCGATCGCCATTTCGATCAGGCCAAAGAGAATCAGTACGATCGGCGTATATTCGATGAAATTGGCGTGCGCGCGCATCCGCCGTGCCAGCAGCATATTCCCCGAGTCGCCGTGCAAAAGCTTCGCGCCCACGCGGATTCGCGCGCAGCGCACCGCCAGCCAGAAATTGATGAGCGCACAGGCCGCAGCCAGTGTAAGCGTGATCGGCAACAACATGGGCATCCCCCTATTCGACGGGCCGCCACCATAGGCGCGGCGGGCCGGCGGGCAAGGAAGGACTTGCACCATCTTCAAAAACGGCTATAGGCGCAGGGCTTCGCGATCACCCGGGCCGCATGGTCTGCGGCACCCGTGCCGTCGGCGTCTCATTTGGAAACCGGCCAGTCGCATAACCAGATTTAATTACGGAAACAGGTGCCGACATGGCTGTCCCCAAAAGGAAAACTTCCCCGTCCAAGCGTGGCATGCGTCGCAGCCACGATTCGCTGCGCGTCGAAGCATTCCAGGAATGCTCGAACTGCGGTGAACTGAAGCGTCCCCACAATCTGTGCGACGCATGCGGCCATTATAACGGCCGCGAAGTCATCGCCGTCGGGGCGTAAGACTTTTTCGATCTCCGCAAAGGGGTGATCTCAGTGTCCAGCCAACCGCGAATCGCAATTGACGCGATGGGCGGGGATGAAGGCGTGCGGGTGATGATGGCAGGCGTTGCGCTTGCCCGTCGCCGGCACGAAGGACTCCGCTTCACCCTTTTCGGCGACGAGACCCGGATCAAGGCGGCTCTCGACAACCACCCCAATTTGCGGGCGGCGTCGGAAGTCGTGCATTCCGATACGATCGTCGAGGGCACGGACAAGCCCAGCGTCGCGATTCGCAAGAAGAGCAGCTCGATGAGCATGGCGATCAACGCCGTGAAATCGGGTGATGCCGGTGCGGCGGTTTCCGCCGGCAATACCGGTGCGCTCATGGCGATGGCGAAGCTGGCGCTGCGTACCATGCCCGGCGTCGATCGGCCTGCGCTGGCAGCGATGCTGCCCACCCTTGGCGACAATGACGTCGTCATGCTCGACCTTGGTGCCAATACCGAGTGCGATGCGCGCAACCTCGTCCAGTTCGCGGTGATGGGTGCGGCCTATGCCCGTATCGCCCTCGATCTGGAGCGGCCGCGCGTACGCCTGCTCAACATCGGCACCGAAGAGCTCAAGGGCACGGACGAGATTCGTGACGCCGCCGCCGTGCTGCGCGCGGCCGATACCCTGCCATTCTCGTTCGACGGCTTTACCGAAGGCGACAAGATCGGCCGCGGCGAAACCGACGTGATCGTGTGCGACGGCTTTTCGGGCAATGTCGCGCTCAAGACGGCCGAGGGCACCGCCCGCTTCGTCGCCGACCTGCTGCGCCGCGCCTTCTCCAGTTCGCTGCGGTCGAAGATCGGCTTCCTGATCTCGAAGCCGGCGATGCACCTGCTCAAGCATCATCTTGATCCCAACAATCATAATGGCGCCGTCTTCCTCGGCCTCAACGGGGTCGTGGTGAAGAGCCATGGCAGCGCCGATGCCAAGGGCGTGGCCAATGCGGTGCATGTCGCCGCCCGCCTGCTGGAAGAGGATATCACGCGACGCATCGCGGCCGATATGGCCGGGGTGCAGGATCTGTCCGCCGTCGCGTCCAAATTGGAGCTGCCCGTCAAGTGATGCGTCGATCCGTTCTCCTGGGCACGGGCTCGGCCCTGCCCGCACGCGTCGTCACCAATGCGGAACTGGCGCAGACCGTCGACACCAGCGACGAATGGATCGTCGAGCGGACCGGCATCCGCACCCGCTACATTGCCGGCGAGGGGGAGACCACGACCACCCTGGCGACCGATGCCGCCAAGCGCGCGCTGGACGCGGCCGGCCTCGCCGCGCAGGATATCGACCTCATCATCCTGGCGACCGCCACCCCGGACCAGACCTTCCCCGCCAGCGCCACGCTGGTGCAGGCCGCGCTCGGCATCGATGACTGCGTCGCCTTCGACGTCGCGGCCGTCTGCTCGGGCTTCCTCTATGCGATGACCGTCGCCGATTCGATGATCCGCTCGGGCGCGGCCCAGCGCGCGCTGGTGATCGGCGCGGAAACCTTCAGCCGCATTCTCGATTGGGAAGACCGCGCGACCTGCGTGCTGTTTGGCGACGGCGCGGGCGCCGTCGTGCTCGGCGCGGAGGAAAGCGCGGACGGCCAGCGTGGCATCCTCGCTGCCAAGCTGCATGCCGATGGCCGCCACAACCAGCTTCTCTATGTCGATGGCGGTCCTTCGACCACCCAGACCGTGGGCAAGGTCCGCATGAAGGGGCAGGAAGTCTTCCGCCATGCGGTGGTGAATCTCGCCACCGTGCTCAAGGAAGTGATGGCGATGGCGGAGATGACGCCCGCCGACATCGACTGGCTGGTGCCGCACCAGGCCAATGCCCGGATTCTCGACGCGACCGCGCGCAAGCTCAAACTGTCCCCGGACAAGGTCGTCGTCACCGTCGACCAGCATGCCAACACCTCGGCCGCCTCGGTGCCGCTGGCGCTGGACGCGGCGACCCGCGATGGCCGGATCAAGGCCGGCGACCTGATCGTGCTGGAAGCGATGGGCGGCGGCTTCACCTGGGGCGCCTGCGTCCTGCGGGTCTGATACGGCGGCGAAACGATCGCCCCTACGTATCTGACCTGCTTGCCGAATCACCCAACATGCATCACATTTGTGTCGCATTCATTTGCCCTGGCAGATGATGCAGGGGGGCACATTGGGGATTTGCGATGACCGGCACTGGCACACTGACCCGCGCTGATCTGGCGGAGAGCGTCAATCGTCACATTGGCTTGTCCCGCGCGGAAGCGGCGGCACTGGTCGAATCGATCCTGGAACATATGTCGACTGCGCTGGAGCGCGGCGAAAATGTGAAAATTTCGAGTTTCGGTACCTTCGTCCTGCGCGACAAGAATGAGCGCATGGGGCGCAACCCGAAGACCGGGATCGAGGTGCCGATCGAGCCGCGCCGGGTGCTCACATTCCGCGCGAGCCAGACGATGCGGGACCGCGTTGCCTCGACCTGAGGCAATTCGGTCAGCTTTTGTAATATTGGCGTATATTTACCGTAGTTGACCTTTACGGGACTATGGGTGCAACATTGCGCCCATGGAAAAGGCCGAGGGCGCATTTCTGACCATCAGCGAACTGGCGACAGAGCTGGGTCTTGCCCAACATATTTTGCGCTATTGGGAAACCCGCTTTCCGCAATTGCGTCCGCTCCAGCGATCGGGCAACCGGCGCTACTATCGTCCTGCCGATGTGGCGCTGGCACGGCGCATCAACCAGTTGCTCAATGTCGAGGGCTTCACGGTCAAGGGCGCGCAGAAGGCGCTGGCTGATGGCACGGACGACATAGCGGTCGATCCGCTGCCCGCCGCGACGCCGGAGCCGGACCTGATCGCGCGGCTCGAAGCCATCCGGGCCGATCTGGCGCGCGCCTTGGGTCGCTGATCGCGATCAGAGCGTCCGGGCATAGACAAGGTCGCGGAACGGCACGTCCCCGACCATGAAGGTCAGTTCGCCGATCTCGACAAAATCATGCCGGGCATAGAAACGCCGCGCCCGATCATTCTGTGGATAGACGGCCAGCAGCAGTCGGCGTGCGCCGCGTCGCCGGGCCTCCGCCAGCACCAGCGCCATCAGCGCGTCGCCATTGCCGCCACCCTGCCACCCGCTCAGCAGATAGATGCGCTTGAGTTCGACATCCGCCCGGTCGTCGGTCGGTACCGGCAGGTCAGGCGGGGTGATCAGCGCATAGCCGACCGGCGCGCCCAGCGGCGTCTCGCCGATCAGGATCGTCTGGGCCGGATCGGCGAGGGCTGCACGATAATAGTTCTCGCCATGCGCCTTGCGGATATGGGCGACCAACGCCTCGCCGGGATGGTCATGGGCAAAGCTTGCGAGGAAAGTGGCGCCGCCCAATATCGCCAATGCGGCGGCATCGGAGGCGACAGCCGGCCGCCAGTGAATCGGCGTGGTCAAGCTCAGCGCGATCCCGGACCCAGCGCCGGGTCCAGGTCGCGAGGACGGGTGAAGCTCAGCAATGTGCCGCACTTGTCCGTCGTCGCGTCCCACTGGTCGATGGCGAGATCCATCACCGCGATGCTGGCGGTCGGAAATTTGATTTCCACATCCTCGCGCAGCGGATTGGCGCCATCATCGGGAACCAGGCTCAGGATCAGTTCCTCGAAACCGGGATTATGTCCCGCCATCAGCACGCTGTCCGCCTCGTCCGGCAAATCGCGCAGCACGTCGATCAGGGTCGGGGCGGAGGCCAGATAGATGCGCCGGTCCCAGCGGGCGTCCAGCGTTTCGCCATAGCCGGTGAAGAAGGTGTCGAGCGTCTGGACGACGCGGGCAGCGGGGGATGCGACCAGCAGGTCGAACCGCATATCCTTGCGCGCGGCGAATTGGCCCATCAGCAGCGCGGCCTTTTCCCCCCGGCGGTTGAGCGGCCGGTCGAAATCCCGCGCGACCGGATCGTCCCAATCGGACTTGGCATGGCGCAACAGGGTCAACCGCTTCATTCTCGCTCCAGCTCCTCGCGCCTTGTTGCGGCGGAATTTTTCCTGCCGACTCGCAAAAACGCAGAAAACAAAGGCGCCGTGCCCAGTCGGGTCACCGCATGCCGGGTTCGCTTCCCTGATGCCCTAACGTTGTTCGGTCGCCAAGGCCAGCGTCCTGCATGTCCCGCGCCTGCATCTTTGCGCTGACGGCGATGATCGCCTCGTCCAGCGTCAGCCGGCGGATCGGCGTGCCGGGCGGGAAGGCGCTCAGCAGCCGGCTCGGCATGGCGGCGGACAGGATCACGAAGCTGCCCTTGTCCTCGGCGCGTCGGATCAGCCGGCCGAACGCCTGCGCCAGACGCGCCCGGATCAGCCGGTCGTCATAGGCGCTGCCACCCCCCGCCAGGCGCCGGGCGGCATGCAGCACGGTCGGCTTGGACCAGGGCACGCCCTCCATCACCACCAGCCGCAGCGAATGACCGGGCACATCGACGCCATCGCGCAGCGCATCGGTGCCCAGCAGCGATGCACGCGGATCGTCGCGGAAGATATCGACCAATGTGCCGGTATCCATCGGATCGACATGCTGGGCATAGAGCGGCAGGCCGGCGCGGGCGAGCCGGTCGGCGATGCGCGCATGCACGGCCCGCAGCCGCCGGATCGCGGTGAACAGGCCCAGCGTGCCGCCGCCCGATGCCTCGATCAGCCGGGCATAGGCGCCCGACATGGCGGCGATGTCGCCGCGCTTGATGTCGGTGACGATTAGCACTTCGGCGCGATCGGGATAGTCGAACGGGCTGGCCGCCTCGAACCGTTCGGCGCTGTGGGGCAGGTGGGTGACGCCGCTGCGCGCCTCGGCATTGGACCAGTCGCCGCCGCCCTTCAGCGTGGCGGAGGTGACGATCACCCCCTGCGCGGGTTGCAGCACCGCCTCGGCCAGCGGGCGGGTCGGGTCGAGCCAGTGACGGTGCAGGCCGATATCATATTCGCGCCCCTCGACCCGGTCGACGGTCATCCAGTCGACGAAATCGGGGTCGGCCGAGCCGCCGATCCGCGCCAGCAGCGCCAGCCAGGCGCTGATCAGGTCGCGGCGCCAGCCCAGCGATCCGATTGCCCCTTCGATCCGCGCCCGCGCCGCGCCGTCGAGCCAGTCGGGCGCATCCTCCAATACGGCTTCCAGCCGCTTGGACAGCCGAACCAGCGGCTTCAGCAGCGCATCGAGCGCGATCGCCGCTTCCTGTGCCGCCTCGACCAGCGGGCCATCGGGCTCGGCCAGTTCGGTCTCCAGCCCATAGCCGGCATCCGCCTCGCCGCTGTCGGCGGCGCGCGCGAAGACGGTGCCGCGCACCGTGGCGAGCAATTCCTCCAGCGGGCCGAAAGGCTCACCTGCCACGATTCGCTTCAGCCAGTCGTCGGCCGGCAAAGCGCGCGCAGCTTCGACCGCCGTGCGGATCGCCTCGCCGCCTTCCTCGTCATAGCTGGCAAGGTCGGACAGGCGCGCCGCCAGGCCCCGGCGGCGGCCGCGCGATCCGCCTTCCGGTCCCATCACCCAGCGCCGCAGTTCGATCGCCTCCTGCCCCGACAGCGCGACCGAAAAGGTCGAATCGGCGGCGTCGAACAGGTGATGGCCCTCGTCGAAGACGATGCGTTGCGGGCGCTGCCCGGTCTCCCGGCCGCGCGCGGCGTTGATCATCACCAGCGCATGATTGGCGATGACGATGTCCGCCTCGGCCGATGCCCGCGCCGACCGTTCGATGAAGCATTTCCGATAATGGGGGCAGCCGGCATAGATGCACTCGCCGCGCCGGTCGGTCAGCGCGGTGGAGCCGTTGCGCCGGAACAGGATGGGCAGCCAGCCGGGCAGGTCGCCGCCCACCATGTCGCCATCCTTGGAGAAGGCGGCCCAGCGCGCGACCAGTTGCGCCAATATGGCGGCGCGGCCGGCAAAGCCGCCCTGCAACGCATCTTCCAGATTGAGCAGGCAGAGATAATTTTCCCGCCCCTTGCGCACCACCACGCGTCGCGCGGCGGTCGCCGGATCGGGGAAGAGGCGCAGCGATTCCCGGTCGAGCTGGCGTTGCAGCGCCTTGGTATAGGTGGATATCCACACCGTGCCCTGCGCCTGCGCGGCCCAGAGCGAGGCGGGGGCGAGATAGCCCAGCGTCTTGCCGATGCCGGTGCCGGCTTCCGCCAGCAGCATGTTGGGCTGGTCGCGATGCGTGCGCGGGCGAAAGGCCTCCATCGCGGCGGCGGCATAGGCGCGCTGGCCGGGGCGGGGTTCGGCGCCCGGTCCGGTCAGGCTGTCGAGCCGCGCCAGCACGTCATCCTCCTCCATCGCCACGGTGCGCGGGGCAGGGCGGGGCGCAGCCTCCTCCCATTCGGGCAGCTTGGAAAAGAGCCAGCGTTCCGCCTCCGCCGGGCGGCTGATGCGCGGCGCGACCAGCGGCGACCAGGGCCAGCGCAGCCGGTGCAGCGCCTGCGCCGCGGTCCAGCCGCCTTCTCTTTCTTTCCATTCCGGGGAATCGAGCCGGTCGAGCAGGGCGCGCGCCGCCATCTGTAGCAGGGTCGGGATATCGCCTTCCTGTGCCGGCTGCGGCAGGTCCAGCGCCTCGGCCAGCCCCTTGGGCGTGGGCACCAGGAAGCGCGCGGGATGGACGAAGGCCCAGAGTTCCAGCAGGTCGAGGCCATTGAGATCGGGATAGCCCAGCCGCTGGCCGGTCAACGGTGCATTGAGCAGCAGCGTCGGCGTCTCGGCGGTGCGGGCAATGGCCTGCCCCTTGGCGACGCCCATGGTGCGGCTGCCTTCGCGCAGCCAGATGCCGCCATGGCTGGCATGGAGGGCGGGCAGGGCAGCAGGATCGATCACCCGTCCGGCTTAGGGCAAGGCGAACAAAAGGGAAACCGAAATGCGCCGATCAATTGGTCCGGCGGCCAAAACCCATGGGGCCGGAATAGACGAAGGCGGGCGCTGCCGGTCGGGGCTGGAACGCCACCGGCGCGCGGCGGGCCAGGCGCGCCATTTCCAGCTGTTCGAACAGCGGCCCTTCGGTCAGGATATAGGGGAAACGGATGCCCATCCGGTCCTCTTCCGACCAGCGCACCGTGCCGAACACGCTATAGCCATCAATATCCAGCTGACACTGGCTTCCGGTCGGCAGCGAACAGCCGACGACCTGCGCGCCGCCCGCGCTCAGATCGACGATCGTCCCTTCCAGGCTGTCGAGCACGGTCGTGATGGTGATCGCGATGTCGACGGGAATCCGTTCGCGGCTGCGGGGTGTCTGCATGGGAGCCTCCATATGACCAGACCATGGAGGAACAGGGTGAACAAAATCTAAATATGAAGCCCGGTTTAACGCGTTTTTGCCTCCAAAAGCCGTTCCCTTTCGGCCCCCGCGGCGGTAGGGGCTTTGGCATCATGACCATATCCGACATTCTCCGCACCGCCGCGAACGCGTCCAAGGCCTGGCCCTATGAGGAGGCGCGCAAGCTTCTCAAGCGTTACCCCAATGGCGCGCCGGAGAAAGGGCATATCCTGTTCGAGACCGGTTATGGCCCGTCGGGCCTGCCGCATATCGGCACCTTCAACGAAGTGCTGCGCACCACCATGGTCCGCAACGCCTTCCACGCGCTGTCGGACATCCCGACCCGGCTGGTGGCGTTCAGCGACGATCTGGACGGTTTCCGCAAGGTGCCCGACAATGTGCCGAACCAGGCGATGCTGGCGGACTATCTGGGCAAGCCGCTGACGCAGGTGCCCGATCCGTTCGAGAAATATGAAAGCTTCGCGCATCACAATAATGCGATGCTGCGCGAGTTTCTCGACAGCTTCGGCTTTGAGTATGAATTTGTCTCGGCCACCGAACGCTATCAGGCCGGCGCCTTCGACGAAGCGCTGCGCCAGGTGCTGCGCCGTTATCAGGCGATCATGGACATCATGCTGCCGACCCTGCGCAAGGAACGGCAGGCGACCTATTCGCCGGTGCTGCCGATCAGCCCCAAGAGCGGCATCGTGCTGCAGGTGCCGGTCGAGGTGGTCGATGCCGAAGCCGGCATCGTCCGCTTCGTGGACACTTCCGTTCCTGGCGGCGAGACGATCGAGCAGTCGATCCTGGGCGGCGGCGCCAAGCTGCAATGGAAGGTCGACTGGGCGATGCGCTGGTACGCGCTGGGCGTCGACTATGAAATGGCGGGCAAGGATCTGATCGACTCGGTCACCCAGTCGTCGAAGATCTGTCGCGCGCTCGGCGGCCGCCCACCCGAAGGCTTCAACTACGAGATGTTCCTCGACGAAAAGGGCGAGAAGATCTCCAAGTCCAAGGGCAATGGCCTCAGCCTCGAACAATGGCTGACTTATGGCCCGCAGGAAAGCCTGGCCTTCTACGCCTATCGCGAGCCGAAGAAGGCCAAGCAGCTGCATATGGGCGTGATCCCGCGCGCGGTTGACGAATATTGGCAGTTCCGCGGCAATTATCCCAAGCAGGCGATCGAGCAGCAGCTCGGCAACCCGGTCCATCATATCCATGATGGCAAGCTGCCGCAGGGCGAACTGCCGGTGACCTTCGGTCTGCTGCTCAATCTGGTCGGCGTGATGGGTGATGCCAGCCGCGAACAGGTGTGGAGCTATCTCCAGAATTATGTGCCCGGCGCCAGCGCGGAAACCTATCCCGAACTCGACGCGCTGATCGGCCATGCGCTTGCCTATCATCGCGATTTCGTCGCGCCGACGCTCCAGCGCCGCGCGCCGCACGCCAATGAAGCGGCGGCGCTTGCCAAGCTGGATGAAGAACTGGCCGCATTGCCGGCCGATGCCAGCGCGGAGGATATCCAGAATATCGTCTATGCCATCGGCAAGGATGAAGCCTTTGGCTTCGCTGAACTGCGCGACTGGTTCAAGGCTCTCTACCAGACGCTGCTGGGCGCCGATCAGGGGCCGCGCATGGGCAGCTTCATCGCGCTCTATGGCATCGACAACAGCCGCAAGCTGATTGCGCAGGCGCTCGCCGCCTGATCGGAACGAAGCGGGGGAACCATCGCGCGCGCAGGGCGTTTCGCGAACGGTCCACCCCCCTTTCGGACTGATGGCGTGCCTGGCACGGCATCGGCCGCGCCCGCCCGGAAACGGGGGGCGCGGCCAAGGGGGTAAAGAAAGGCCCCGGACATTGCTGTCCGGGGCCTTTCCTGTTTCGATCGGCTTACCAGAAGAAGTCGCGATGGACGGTCATGACCCGGCCGGTACGCACATTCACCAGCATCACGTCATTATAGTGGCGGACCCAACGCTGATTGGTGGCCGGACGGGGCAGGCGATAGCGATAGGGATCGGCGATATAATAGCGCGAGCTATAATAGGCCGGGCGAAGCTGGGCGCCGGCATTCCAGCGCGAATAGTGGAAGGGCGCATTCCAGTTGCCGGCGCGATAGACGTCGCGGTGGCTGCGGCGATAATCCTGCCAGTCTTCGCGCGCTTCCTGGCGGGAGTCGCGCACATCGCGACGGGCTTCGCGGACATCGCGGCGATCGCCATAGCGCTGGGCCGCGCGGAGGTCGCGCTGGTCTTCGCGCAGCCGCTGCTCGCTGCGGCGGGCTTCGCCATAGGACTGGGCGGAAGCGACGCTGGGGACGACGGTGGCCGCAAGAAGGCCAAGGATGATGATCTTGCGCATATTTCTACTCCCATCAATCTGGAGGCTCGGGGACGCTTCCAACCGCTTCAAGCGGGGCAGGTTCGCTTACCAACATGTTGAATATGGAGTGGATTCGCTGAACCGTCCGGGAACGGCGCTGTCAGGAACCAGTCATTTATGTCGCAAAGTGTAATGGCGCGCGACCTTCTGGGTCAGCGAACCCAGGGACGTTCGCGAAACCATTTGGTCACGACATATTTGGTGCCCTGAGCCACCGGCCGGGCGGCGTGCAGGCTATAGGGGTTGGGCGCACCGTCGGGCTTCAGGTTGTTCCAGATCAGGATCATCCCCTCGATCGGCGGCACCATGAATTCGCAGCGCGGAAAATGGGTCTCGCCCCCGCCCTCGACCGGCGACAAATAGATCATCGCCGTCCAGTTACGCTGGCCGCCGGTCTTGCGCATGTCGGGCCAATAGCTGGCATTGACCGGGAAATAGTCGCAATGGACCTTATATTCCTGGCCCTGGGTGTAACGCTGCCCCTGCAATGTCTCGCCATGGTCCGGCTCCAGCCCGGTCATCGCGCAGATGCGGGCGCTGATTGCATGGACCAGCGGGTCTTCCCGGTCGAGATTGCAGCTGTGGCTGGTGCGATAATCGGCATTTTCCCGCCCGGTGAACAGGGTAGAGGGCTGGGCACCGGCATCGATGATCGCGCGCATCACCGCGCATTCTTCGGCGCCCAGGAAATCCTGCCGCCCATAGATTTCCAGATGGGGGCTGTCGATGCGGCTGACCAGCGGGTTGCGGTTCAGCTTCTCGCGCACCCGATCGCCGATCGCGGCGCGGGCCGGCGACGCGGTGCCGCCATCATCCACTATCTCGTTCATGCCGCCTCCCTGCCATTTCCCGTCGGCGCTGCGCAATGAAAAAGGGCCCGGTGCGGTGTCGCACCGGCCCCAGTGTCCTGAAGGCCAGTTCAGGAGGCTGTCACCAGAAGAAGTTGCGGATCACGTCGACGACATAGCCATCGCGGATATCGACCAGCAGCGCATCGTCATAATAGCGGATCCAGCGCATCGTCCCGTAGGCCGGCGGCAGGCGGTAATAATAGGGATCGTTCAGCCAGTAATTGCTGCCATAGAGCGGCCCCGACAGGAACACACCGATCGAGAAGCTGCGATAGCCATAATTCCAGCCCGACGGCGCATAATAGCGGCCCATGCGATAGCGGTCGCCATAGCGGCTGCGATAGCCATACCAGTCATAGCGCCGGTCCTGGCGCCAGCCATTGTCCCAGCGGCGCTGGTCGGCCCAACGGGTGCGATCGTCATAGCGACGGCCACCATTGTTCCAGTTGCCGGGATAGCCGGGGCGATCGCCGCGCCGGTCATTGTCGCTCCAGCGTCGATCGTCGGGGCGGCCGTCGCGATTGCGGTCATTCCAGTCACGGCCGTTGCGATCCCGGTCCCAGACCTGCCGGTTCCAATCGGCGCGCGCGTCTGGCCGGGCATCCGGGCGGGCGTCGGGCCGGCGCCCATCACCGCGTCCGTCCGGGCGGTCGGGGCGGGCGACCGGCTGCATGCCGGGGGTCGGATTGCCGGGACGCTGCCAATTGCCATTGGGGCGATCGGCGCGCTGGTCGGGCCGCTGGTCCGGCCGGCTTACCCGCTCGGGGCCACCCTGCCAGCGCTGTGCAGGCGCCGCCATTTGCGGACGTCCGCCAGCATTGCCATTGACGCGATCACCGCCACCCTGCCAGCGGGTGCTGCCCTGGGAGCCGCGCATGTCGCCGCCCCGGTTTCCGGGATTGCCGGCGCCACGCTCGCCGCGCGGACCGCCGCCATTGTCACCACGCTGGGCATAGGCCGGTGCCACGCCGCCCAGCAGCGTCGCACCCATCAGGCCGGCCAGCATCCATTTCCTCAGCATCGTTCCGATTCCTCGTGCGGGAACCATCTGTTCCCTTCATGCCGCATCTCTACGCGGATGGCGATGTCGCGATGCTGAACTCTTCTGTCAGCGATTTGAAAGATTCTGTCCCGGAACAATGGACAATCTCGATCATTCCATCCATCCCACCATCTTGCATCGGAAAAGCCCGGTAAATGGGCTGTTCGGCGCAAAGCTGATCCAGATCAGTGCAGTGCCGACAAACAACCTTTAGGACCAACGGGTGATAAGAACCGCCGATGCCGGCCGCATAAGACAGGCCCTGCGCGCCGCGACGATGGAGAGCCATCAACGGGTCGATGACCTGTTTTCCCATTTTTCGCTCGCTTCCGCGCCCGATTACCGGGCGTTCCTGCGTGCCCATGCCCGCGCGATCGCCGCGCTGGAGCCGGTCGCCCAGCCCGATTCGCCGCGCCTGGCGCTGATGGCGCAGGATCTGGCGGCCTTGGGAGAGGCCATGCCTGCGCCGCTGTCGATGCCGTCCACGGGCGGCGACGGCTTCCGCTGGGGCCTGCTCTATGCGCTCGAAGGATCGCGTCTGGGCGGCGCGATGCTTGCGCGCAAGGTCGCCCAGGACCTGCCCCGCGCCTATCTGTCCGCCGTGCATGGCATGGGCGGCTGGGTCGCCTTCCAGCAGCAGCTGGATGCCGCAGCGGCTCAGGGCGACGCGGACTGGCTGGACGATGCGATCGCCGGGGCGCAGGCCGCCTTCACCCTGTTCGAGGCGGGCGCGCGCGCCGAGCGGGAGGTCGCCTGTGACTGATGTGACCAGCCCGGAAGCCCAGGGCTTCGCCGTCGACATCAACAATTGCGATCGCGAGCCGATTCATGTGCTCGGCACGGTCCAGCCGTTCGGCTTTCTTGTCGCCCTGACGGCCGACTGGCTGGTATCGCGCGTCTCGACCAACAGCGCCGACCATATCGGCCTGGCGCCGGACCAGATGCTGGGCCAGCCGATCAGCGCGCTCTTCACCGCCGATGCGATCCACACGCTGCGCAATCGCATCACCCTGCTGCGCGGCCCTGATTCGGTGGAGCGGGTCTTCTCGCTGCCGCTGGTGGAGGGCGGCGCACCTTTCGACGTGGCCGTCCATTTTTCCGGCCAACTGGTGGTGATCGAGGCGGAGCCGGCCGTGCCCGACGAGATGGAGGCCAGTTCCATGGTCCGCTCGATGGTCGCGCGGCTGGCGCAGGCAGACAGCATGACCGCCTTCCTGCGCGATGGCGCGCGCCAGGTGCGGGCACTCACCGGCTTCGATCGGGTGATGGTCTATCGCTTTGCCGACAATGGCGATGGCGAGGTGGTAGCGGAGGCGCTGCGGCCCGGCATCGACAGTTTCTTCGGCCTGCATTATCCGGACTCCGACATCCCGGCGCAGGCGCGCGCGCTCTACATGCGCAACATCTTCCGGGTGATCGCCGACATCAATGCGCCGCCGGTGCCGGTCATCCCGGCGCTCGATCCCGCCGGCGCCGCGCTCGACATGTCGCTGTGCGTCACCCGCGCTGTGTCGCCGATCCATATCGAATATCTGCGCAACATGGGGGTGGGGGCCTCGCTCTCCATCTCGATCATCGTCGATGGCAAGCTGTGGGGCCTGTTCGCCTGCCATCATTATGCGCCGCGCCTGCCCAGCTTCGCGCAGCGCAGTGCCGCCGAACTGTTCGGCCAGATCTTCTCGATGATGCTGGAAGGCCGCGAGCGGGCAGAGACTGCCAGCTATGAGGGCAAGGCGCGTCAGGTCGCCGACCGGCTGCTCTCCGCCGTCGCGCAGGATCATAACCTGATGACCAACGCCCGCTGGCTGGGCGACATCATCTTCGATACGATTCCCGCCGATGGCGTGGGCATCTATATTGACGGGCAGATGACGCTGTCAGGCCTGACCCCGGACGAGCCGTCCTTCGCCGCGATCGTCTCGATGCTCAACCGCACCGCCGCCAGCCAGGTCTATACCACCGACAGCATCGCCCGCATCATGCCGGAAGCCCTGGCCCATGCCGATCGCGCCGCCGGACTGCTCGCCATTCCGATCTCGCGCCGGCCGCGCGACTATGTCGTGCTGTTCCGTGCCGAACAGCTGCGCTCGGTCCGTTGGGCCGGCAAGCAGGACAAGCATATCGAATATGGCCCCAACGGCCCGCGCCTGACCCCGCGCAAGAGTTTCGAGGAATGGTCGGAACTGGTGAAGGGCACGGCCGTCGCTTTCATGCCAGCCGAACTGCGCGTCGCCGAAGCGCTGCGCACGGCGCTGCTGGAAGTGATCCTGCGCCTGTCCGATTCCGCTGACGAGGAACGGCAGCGCGCGCATGAAAAGCAGGAATTGCTGATCGCGGAACTCAACCACCGCGTCCGCAATATTCTCGCGCTGATCCGCGGCCTGATTTCCCAGACCCGCGACAGCGCCATGTCGGTCGACCAGTTCATCGGCACGCTGGAAAGCCGCGTCCATGCGCTGGCCCGCGCCCATGACCAGATCACCGCCGATCGCTGGGCGCCCGCGCGCCTCTATGACCTGATCGAGGTGGAGGCCGGCGCCTATCTCGGCGACCGGCGTGACCGGGTGAAGCTGACCGGTCCCAATGTGCTACTGACCCCCGCCGCCTTCACCGTGCTGGCGCTCGTCATCCACGAACTGCTGACCAATGCCGCCAAATATGGCGCGCTGTCCGACAATGGATCGGTCGCGATCGAATGGCATGTCGATGCCGAGGGCAGCCTGCTGCTCCACTGGCTGGAAAGCGGCGGCCCGGCCGTCGTCGCGCCCTCGCGCCGGGGTTTCGGCTCGACCGTGATCGAGCGTTCCATCCCCTATGATCTGGATGGCCGGGCGGAGGTCAATTATCGGCTGGCGGGGCTGGAAGCGCGCTTCTGCATTCCGTCCGCCCATGTCGCCTCGATCCTGCCCGACGTGGCCGGCACCGATCGCGCCAAGCCGGCGCCCGCTCCCTCGCCGCATCTGCTCAAGGGGCGGCAGATTTTGCTGGTCGAGGATAATATGATCATCGCCATGGATGGCGAGGATGCGCTGCGCGACCTCGGCGCGCAGGTGGTCACCGCCGCCAGCATCGGCCGCGCGCATGAGGCGATCACGCTCCATCCGGTCGACCTCGCCGTGCTCGACTTCAATCTGGGCAATGAAACCAGCCTGCCGATCGCGGACATGCTGGCGGAACGCGGTGTGCCCTTCCTCTTCGCCACCGGCTATGGCGACGGGCTCGACCTGCCGGATCGCTTCAGCGACGTCATCCTGCTCAAGAAGCCCTATTCGGGCGCGACCCTGGCCCAGGCGATCGCGCCGATGCTGGCCAGGGGCTGACAGGAAACAGTCGGTTTCCGCCTGGCGCGTTGCGCGGGCGGCGCCGACGTCCGATCTAGGCGGGCATGAAACAGCCAGCCTTGTTCATCCCCCATGGCGGTGGTCCCTGCTTCTTCATGGACCCCGCCGATCCCCAGCACCCGCACAGTGACGCCATGTGGCAGCCGATGCAGGATTATCTTGCCGGCCTGATCGCCGCCCTGCCGGAACGGCCGCGCGCGATCCTGCTGGTGTCGGGCCATTGGGAAACGCCCGGCTTTACGGTCCATGACGGCACCCGGCCGCCCTTGCTGTTCGACTATTTCGGCTTCCCTCCGCATACCTATCAGTTGCGCTGGGACGCGCCGGGCGCGCCCGCGCTTGCCGATCGCGCGGCCGAATTGCTGGAGCAGGCGGGCTTTCCCACAGCGCGCGAATCCGAACGGGGCTGGGACCATGGCGTCTTCATCCCGATGAAGGTCGCGCTGCCCGATGCCGACATTCCGGTCGCCCAATTGTCCTTGCGCCGCGATCTCGATCCCGCCGCCCATATCGCTGCCGGTCGCGCGCTGGCGCCGCTGCGCGACGAAGGCGTGCTGATCGTCGGATCGGGCATGAGCTTCCACAATCTGCGCGTGCGCGGCGCGATGGCGACGGCGCCTTCGCGCGAATGGGACGATGCGCTGCGCGATGCCGTGACCGATCCCGATCCGGCTCGCCGGGCGGCGCGCGTCGCCGCCTGGGATCATCTGCCCCATGCCCGCTTCGCCCATCCGCGCGAGGAGCATCTGCTGCCGCTGATGGTGGCGCTGGGCGCTGGCGGCGAGGATGCCGCGATCTGTGCCCATCGCAGCACGGTGCTGGGCTGGACGGTTTCGGGCTATCGTTTCGGTTAAGGCCGATATTTACGGCTTGCGCAGCGCCGGTACGGTGCGCACCGCCTCGTCCGGCGTGATGCCGGGCGGCGGTGCGGCCTGGATCGGATTGTCGCCGGCCTGGTCCTCGCCGCGCATGATCCGGCCGGCGCGCTTGATCGCGCCACGCAGCCGGGGATAGACGCCGCAGCGACAGATATTGGTGATCGCCGCATCGATCTCCGCATCGGTCGGGTCGTTGGTCCGCCGCAGCAATACCGACGCCGCCATGATGATGCCGGACATGCAGTAACCGCATTGGGAGACATTCTCGGCCGCAAACGCCTGTTGCAGCGGATGGCCACGATCGGGCGACAGCGCCTCGATCGTCGTCACGAACCGGCCTTCGGTCTTGCCGATCGTCACCTGGCAGGACCGCACCGCCTCGCCATCGATATCCACGGTGCAGGCGCCGCAATCGCCCGTGCCGCAGCCATATTTGGTCCCCGTCAGGTTCGACGCGTCGCGCAGCGCCCACAGCAGGGGCGTCTCCGGGTCCATTCGATATTGCACCGGCCGGTCGTTGACGGTGAAGCGCGTCATGCCGCCTCTTCCTCCTCCACCTTGTGATAGAGTACTTCGTTGCGGATATGGATGGTGCGCGACGCCAGGCGGATTTCCTGGATGAAGGTGCCGAACGCGGCGGCCTGAAGCACCATCGCCAGGCTGAACAGGATCGCGACCGGCGTGCCCAGATGGGCGTTGAACAGATTGCCCGCGAACAGCAGGATGACGACCAGACAGACCGCGCAGGCCGACGCCACCGACAGGAAGATCGCGCCATTGACCACGCTCATGCGCCGGTCGAGCACGCGGATCTCGCTCACCATCCGGTCATGCTCCTTGCCTCGCGTGCTCAGCACCCATTCCTCGACCGCGCGGGCGCGATCGATGATGCGGGCCAGCCGGCTGACGCAGACATTCAGGAACGCGCCGATACCGGCGAGCAGGAAGACGGGGGCAAGCGCCAGCTGGATCGTCTGGGCGACCTGGCTGACCTGCGGAAGGGGGATCATCGACTTGGTCCTCTCATCCCTCGCTTCTATCCTTGATCGCGGGCCAAGGGGCAAGGGGCACTAAAGCAAACGCCGCCGGACAAACCAATGTCCGACGGCGATCATGGTCATGGTTCGGGCGCGCGAGGCGCGTGAAGGTCAGGCAGCGCCCTTCGACGAAGGCGTGTTGACGCCCATCGACTTGAGATATTGCTT
This sequence comes from Sphingobium sp. L-44, assembly GCF_056859495.1. Classification (NCBI taxonomy): domain Bacteria; kingdom Pseudomonadati; phylum Pseudomonadota; class Alphaproteobacteria; order Sphingomonadales; family Sphingobiaceae; genus Sphingobium; species Sphingobium sp. L-44. The sequence continues at coordinate 47,272 of NZ_JBSXOQ010000080.1, forward strand.
GATGTTGCGGGCCGCCTGGCGAAGCCGTTGCTCATTCTCGACCATGGCGATGCGGACATAGCCTTCGCCATCCTCGCCATAGCCCACGCCCGGCGCGACCGCGACCTTGGCATGGGTTAGCAGCTGCTTGGAAAATTCCAGGCTCCCCATGTCCTTGAGCGCTGGCGGCAGCGGCGCCCAGGCGAACATCGACGCGCGTGGCGCGGGAATGTCCCAGCCAGCGCGCGAGAAGCTCTCGACCATCACGTCGCGGCGCTTGTGATAGAGTTCGCGATTCTTGGCGACGATGTCCTGCGGGCCGTTGAGCGCGGCGCAGGCGGCCGCCTGGATCGGCGTGAAGGCGCCATAGTCCAGATAGGATTTCACCCGGCTCATCGCCGCGATCAGCTGCTTGTTGCCGACCGCAAAGCCGATGCGCCAGCCGGCCATCGAATAGGTCTTGGACAGGGATGTGAACTCGATCGCGACATCCTTGGCGCCCGGCACCTGCAGGATGGAGGGCGTCGGATTGCCGTCATAATAAAGCTCGGAATAGGCAAGGTCGCTCAGCACCCAGACCTTGTTCTCCTTCGCCCAGGCGACGAGCCGCTCGTAGAAGGCCAGGTCCACCGTCTCCGCCGTCGGGTTGGACGGATAATTGACCACTAGGATCGACGGGCGCGGCACGGTGAAGGCCATGGCGCGGTCGAGCGCGCGGAAATAATTCTCGTCCGGCGTCGTCGGCACCGACCGGATGGTCGCGCCAGCGATGATGAAGCCGAACATGTGGATCGGGTAGCTGGGGTTGGGCGCCAGCACCACGTCGCCCGGCGCGGTGATCGCGGTGGCGAGGCTGGCGAGGCCTTCCTTCGACCCCATGGTCACGACGACTTCGGTTTCCGGGTCGACATCGACGCCGAAACGGCGGCCATAATAATTGGCCTGCGCCTTGCGGAGGCCCGGAATCCCCTTGGACTGGGAATAGCCATGGGCGTCCGGCTTGCTGGCGACTTCGACCAGCTTGGCGATGACATGATCGGGCGGCGGCAGGTCGGGATTGCCCATGCCAAGGTCGATAATGTCCTCTCCCGCGGCGCGGGCTGCGGCTCGCATCGCGTTCACTTCGGCGATGACATACGGCGGCAGGCGCTTCATGCGGTAGAATTCTTCGGACATTATAGGGGCTTTCCTGAAAGCTCTCGGTAAGGAATAGTGCGTGGCACGCATTCGGCGTGTCACAATCTGGCTATAACCCGCCAGGCTGCGGCGCGCCAGTGAAAGCGGCTGATATCGGCAATGCCAGGAGGAGGAAGGTGGCCATGGAAACGCAGGATGTCCTGGAGCCCCATCTCCCGACCCTGGCGGAGATGCAGAAATGGACCCAGGTGCTGGGCCGCGCGCAGCAATTGATGCTGGAGCAGGCGGCGGGCGCGACCGGCCGGGTGCTGCCCTTCGATCCCGAAACCGTCGCCCGCATCCAGACCAGCTTTGCCGATGAAGGGCTGGCGCTGTGGCAGCGCTTTCTCGATTCCGGCGGCCTGCTGCGCGACCAGCCCGACCCGCCGCCGGCCGACAGCCCGGCCGCGCGCAAGGACCGGCGCTTTGCCGATCCCGCCTGGACGACCCATCCCTTCTACGACCTGATCCGGCAAAGCTATTTGCTGATCTCCGACTATCTGATGAACCTGGCCGATGCGGTCGACGGCGTCGATCCCAAGGCGAAGGCCAAGCTGCGCTTTGCCACCACCGGCATGCTCGATGCGATGGCGCCGTCCAACTTCCCGCTGATGAATCCGACGGTCGTGGAAAAGACGATCCAGAGCGGCGGCGAGAATCTGGTGAAGGGCCTTCAGCATATGCTGGCCGATATGGAGAAGGGCCAGCTCACCCATACTGACGGCACCCAGTTCGAACTGGGGCGCAACATCGCCGCGACGCCGGGCAAGGTGGTTCACGAAACCCCGCTCTACCAGCTGATCCATTATGCGCCCTCGACGCCCAGGGTGCTGGCGACGCCGCTGATCATCTTCCCGCCCTGGATCAACCGCTTCTACATTCTCGATCTCTCGCCCGAGAAAAGCTTCGTCAAATGGGCGGTGGACCAGGGGATCAGCGTCTTCCTCGTCTCGTGGAAGTCGGCCGACGCCTCGATGAAGGATATGGTCTGGGACGATTATATCCTCAGCGGCCAGATCGACGCGATCGATACGGTACGCGACCTGCTGAACGTGCCCAGCGTCCATACCATCGGCTATTGCGTGGCCGGCACGACGCTGGCCGCCACGCTGGCGCTGCTGGCCGCGCGGGGTGAAGCGGACAAGGTGGCGAGCGCGACCTTCTTCACGGCGCAGGTCGATTTCAGCGCGGCCGGCGACCTCACCCTGTTCGTCGATGACGAGCAGATGAAGCTGGTCGACCGTCTCTCCTCCAGCGGCTTCCTCGACGGGCGCTACATGGCGGCGACCTTCAACCTGCTGCGCGGGCGCGACCTCATCTGGAACTATGTGGTCAACAACTATCTGCTCGGCATGGACTATCCGCCCTTCGACCTGCTCTACTGGAATGGCGACACCACCAATCTGCCGGCGCGCTGGCATCGCGACTATCTGACCCAGCTCTATCGCGACAATATGCTGGTGGTGCCGGGCGCGATCAGCGTCGCCGGCACGCCGATCGACCTGACGCAGATCCACACGCCCGCCTATGTCCAGGCCGGCAAGGAGGATCATATCGCCCCGCTCGAAAGCGTGTGGAAACTGACCGAGCATCTCGCCGGGCCGGTACGCTTCCTGCTGGCAGGCTCGGGCCATATCGCCGGCGTCATCAACCCGCCGGTCGCGCAGAAATATCAATATTGGACCGCCGATGCGCCGCAGCCGACGCTGGATGATTTTGTTGCGGCTGCGCGCGAGACCAAGGGCAGCTGGTGGCCGGACTGGGCCGAATGGCTGCGCGGCATCGATTCGCGCGAGGTGGCTGTCCGCGGCGCGCGCAAGCCGGGCGGCGGCAAGCTTCGGGCAATAGAAGACGCGCCCGGACGTTACGTAAAAGCCCGGTAGAGGCGCGGATTTCAGCCATTTCCCATTGGCTGCCGATCAGTGCCGAAACATCAATATGTCTGATTTGTTGCACTGCACAATAGGCCTTGTAATCCTTTGGGATAAGGCTTATTGTGCAGTGCAACAAACGGAGGATGGTCGATGGCCGTTACCCCTAAGTCTGCGCGTGCCAAGCCGGTCGCGAAAAGCGGTTCCGCAACCTTGTCTGCCAGTGAGGCACTCAAGGCGGCTGAGTCCGCCCTGGGTGAGAAGCCCGCGCCCAAAAAGCCTGCCCCGCGCAAACCCGTCGCCAAGGCTGCTCCGGCAAAGGCGCCCGCGCCCAAGCCGGTAGCGAAGAAGCCGGCGCCGGTCGCGGCTGCTGAAGCTCCTGCTGCGGAACCGGCACCCGTTGCCGATCCGGTGGCGGTGGTCGCGGCGACGACGGCGGTGGATGCCGCACCCGAACCGATTGTTGAAGATGTTGAGGCGGTAGTGGCTCCGGAGCCTGTGTCCGCCCCGAAGACCAAAGCGAAGACGCTGCCTGCCACGGAAGGAACATTGATCATGAACGATATCCTCGAAACCGGTAAGAAGTTCGCCGAAGATACCAAGGCCAAGATGGAAACGGCCTATGCCGACCTGAACGAGAAGGCGAAGGCCGGTGTCGAAAAGTCGACCAAGGCGATGGAAGAACTGAGCGACATCGCCAAGGGCAATGTCGAAGCGCTGGTGGAGTCGGGCAAGATCGCGGCCAAGGGCTTCGAGACGCTGGGCCAGGAAGCCGTCGACTACAGCCGCAAGAGCTTCGAGAAGGCGACCGCCTCGATCAAGAGCTTCTCGACCGCCAAGACCCCGACCGAATTCTTCCAGCTGCAGAGCCAGTTCCTGTCGAGCAGCTTTGACGAGTTCACCAAGGAAGCCGCCAAGAGCAGCGAAGCCTTCATGAAGCTGGCCGGCGACATCAGCCAGCCGCTGACCGCGCGCGTGACCCTGGTCACCGACAAGGTGAAGTCGCTCGCCGCCTGAGGCGGACTGATTTTACAGCCGAATTTCCGGGCCGATATCCGGCCGGGATGATGAACAAGGGCGGTGCTCCGGTCGGAGCATCGCCTTTTTTCTCGCCGGGGAAACGTGGTTACGCAGCGATGGCATGCGGTCGGCCCCCTTGCCTTGGCAGGACAAATCGCCATATTCTTCTGCATCATGAACCATCTCTTCAACGCATCGGCAGGCGCGCCCTTCAGGGCCGGTCCGGATCAGGACGATACGGGCGACAATGACCCGAACATCGGCGTCGCCACGCGTACCCGCACCCGCACCAAGAAGCCGTCGCTCTACAAGGTGCTGATGCTGAACGACGATTACACGCCGATGGAGTTCGTCGTGCATGTCCTTCAGCATTTCTTCCGCATGGACATGGAGGAAGCGACGCGGGTGATGCTGCACGTCCATCAGCGCGGCGTCGGCGTGTGCGGCATCTTCAGCTATGAAGTGGCCGAGACCAAGGTGAACCAGGTGATGGACTTCGCCCGGCAGAACCAGCATCCGCTGCAATGCACGCTGGAAAAGGCCTGATATCATCGGGTAAGGGCGCGCGCTTAACCTTTTCTTGGTCAGTGTAGCGCCTCTATTTCAATCAATTACATGATTGAAATACAATGTTTTTTCAGACTTATTCGGCATGAATGGTCCCGCTAAACGAAGTGGGGACTTCCAGCATGACGACTATCAGCAGTTACAACAGCATGACCATGCCGCCATCGCCGCGCATGTCGATGACCAATCGCATCGACGCCGCGGTGGAGGCCGGCTCCATCTCGGAAACGGATGGCGACGCGCTCGAAACCGCGCTCGATTCCATCGATTCCGCGCTCAGCACTTCCGCCAGTTCGGGCAGTTCACGGCTCGATCCGTCTTCGATGAAGGATCGGATCGATTCCCTGATCGATGATCAGGTATCGGCCGGCACCCTGACCGAGGATCAGGCGGCGCAATTGCAGAGCCTCTTTGCCCAGGGACCCGGCGGCGCGGGGGCGTCGGCCGATGGCGGTGACGGCATGAGCATAGACGGCCTGGCCGCCATGGACGGGATGCAGGGGCCGCAGGGCATGCGCGGCCCACCGCCGCCGCGTCCGGCCGAGGACAGCAGCGATGACGACAGCAGCACGACCAGCGAAACGAGTGCGACAAGCGCCACCGATCAACTGGATTCGATCATCGCCTTCCTCGAAAATCTCCGCTCCAGCCTCAGCCAGTCGCTCTACGGATCGACCAGCAGCGCCACGAGCAGCAGCAACAGCGGCCTGGTGGTCGACAGCCTCGCCTGACGGCGCGCCCTTCTGACGAGCGTGGGGGCTCGCAGACATCCGGCCGGCGTCATGGGCTATCGCGCGTGGGGCTGGCCGGATGAATTTTCACGATCTTGCCTTCGTTAATATCGGGCGCAGCATTTTGCCGCTAGAACGGCGGCGTGACGCAGGAGACGGCCCCTTTCATCCACGACCTTGCCGTGATCGGCGGCGGGGTGAACGGGTGCGGCATCGCGCGCGATGCGGCGGGGCGGGGGGCAAGCGTGTTGCTGCTCGAACGCGGCGATCTGGCGCAGGGCACCTCCTCGGCCTCGACCAAGCTCATCCATGGCGGGCTGCGCTATCTGGAGCATCGCGCCTTCGGCCTGGTCCGCGAATCCCTCGCCGAACGGGAAAGGCTGTGGCGTATCGCGCCGCACATCATCCAGCCGATGCGCTTCGTCCTGCCCTGGGTCCAGGGACTGCGCCCGCGCTGGCTGCTGCGCATCGGCCTCTTCCTCTACGATCATATCGGTGGCCGCCGCGCGCTGCCGGCGACGGAGGCGATTGACCTGCACCATCATGTTGCCGGCGCGCCGCTGCGAGCGGGATTCGGCCCCGCCTATGTCTATTCGGACGGCTGGGTCGATGACGCCCGTCTGGTCATCCTCAATGCCCGCGACGCCGCCGATCATGGCGCCGACATCCGTCCCCGCATGCAGGTGCTGCGGCTGGAGCAGGCCGGCGATCATTGGCGCATCCATGCGCGCGATGCGGCGGGGCAGGCGCAGACCTTCCATGCGCGGGTCGTGGTCAATGCCACTGGCCCTGCCGTGCTCGACCTGCTGGACCGCGCCGACCGCCGCGCCGACCGGCTCATCCGGCTGGTGCGCGGATCGCATATCGTCGTGCCGCGTCTGTTCGACCATGGCATGGCCTATTTCTTCCAGCTGCCCGACGGCCGCATCTTCTTCGCCATCCCCTATCAGCATCTCTATACGCTGATCGGCACGACCGACCGCGACCATCAGGACGGCGTCGATCCGATCGAGGCCAGTGCCGAGGAAATCGCCTATCTGTGCGAGGGGGCGAACCGCTATTTCGCCCGCTCGATCAGCCCCGCCGATGTCGTCTGGGCCTTTGCCGGCGTCCGGCCGCTGGTCGACGATGGATCGGCCCGGCCGGAATCGGCGACGCGCGGCTATCATCTCGACCTCGACCGGGAGGATGGCGCGCCGCCGCTGCTCAGCATCTATGGCGGCAAGATCACCACCTATCGCCATCTCGCGGCCGATGCGATCGCCCTGCTGAAGCCGCTATTGCCCTCGCTCGCGGGTGATGACTGGACGGCGGATGCGCCGCTGCCCGGCGGCGATTTCCCGATGACCGGCCTGGCTGATCTCGTCGCCGCGCTGGCGGGCGACTATCCCTTTCTCGATCTCGACACGGCCGAACGGATCGGCTGCGCTTATGGCACCTGCGCCCGCGACTGGCTGGGCGCGGCGCGCGACTGGGCAGACCTGGGCCGGGATTTCGGCCATGGCCTGACCGAAGCGGAACTCTGCTACCTGCTTGCGCGCGAATGGGCACAGAGCAGCGAGGATATTCTCTGGCGCCGGACCAAATTGGGCCTGCGCTTCGATACTGCGCAACTGGCCGCGCTCGATGCCTGGCTTGAGGAGAGGGCATGACCGACCGCTATCTGCTGGTGCTGGACGAGGGGACGACCTCGACCCGCGCGATGCTCTATGCCCCCGACGGCCGCCGCATCGCGATGGCGCAGGCGGAACTGACCCAATATTATCCACAGCCCGGCTGGGTCGAGCATGAAGCCGCCGAAATCTGGACCCGCACGCGCGATTGCGCCCGCCAGATGGTGGACCGGGCGGGCGGCGCCGACCGGATCGCTGCCATCGGCATCACCAACCAGCGCGAGACGGTGGTTGCCTGGGACCGGCGCACCGGCGAACCACTGGCACCCGCCATCGTCTGGCAGGACCGGCGCACGGCGGCGCAATGCACGGCGCTGCGCGAAGCCGGCCATGAAGCGATGCTGCAACAGCGTACCGGCCTTGTCGTCGATCCCTATTTTTCCGCCAGCAAGATGCGCTGGCTGATCGATAATATCCCGGCCGTGGCACAGGCGGGGGACGCGCTGGCGCTCGGCACGATCGAAAGCTGGCTGGTATGGAAACTGACCGGTGGCCTGCATGTCAGCGACGCCAGCAATGCCAGCCGAACCCAGCTGGTGGCGCTCGATGGCACCGATTGGGATCCGGCCTTGTGCGACCTGTTCGGCGTGCCCCGCGCTGCGCTCCCCGAAATCGTCGACAATGCCGGCGCCTTTGGCGAAACGCTGGCAGAGCTGTTCGGCGGTGCCATCCCGATCCGCGGACTGGCGGGCGATCAGCAGGCGGCCAGCATCGGTCAGGCCTGCCTGACGCCCGGCGATGCTAAGGCGACCCTGGGCACCGGCGCCTTCATCCTCGCCAATATGGGCGCGCAGCTGCCGGCCTCGCGCCATCGCCTGCTCGGCACCCTGCTCTACCGGATCGGCGACCAGCGCATCTATGCGCTCGAAGGATCGATCTTCATTGCCGGCAATCTCATCAAATGGCTGCGCGATCAGCTCGGCCTGATCGGATCGGCGGCGGAGACGGAGGCGCTGGCCCGCTCCGTGACCGACAGCGGCGGCGTGCTGATGTTGCCGGCGCTGGCGGGGCTGGGTGCGCCGCACTGGCGGCCAGATGTGAACGGCGTCATCGCTGGCCTCACCCAGGGATCGACCCGCGCGCATATCGTCCGCGCCGCGCTCGAATCCCTGTCGCACCAATTGTCCGACCTCGCCACCGCCTTCGCCGCCGACGGCGCGCCCTGGCGCCAGTTGCGGATCGATGGCGGCATGAGCGCCAATGACTGGATCGCCCAGGACATCGCTGATATGCTCGATGTCAGTGTGGATCGTCCAGCGGATGTGGAAACCACGGCGCTGGGTGCGGCCATGCTGGCAGGGTTGGGGGCTGGATTGTTCCGCTCCCTGGACGAGGCCGCGACGATGGCAGGGAAGACGACTCGATTTGATCCGGCAATGCCGCCGCAGCCGCGTAATGCGCGACTGTCGGCATGGCACCGCCTGCGCGATCGGGCGCTGACCTCCTGACTTGGGCGACCTTCAGATTAACCGTAAAAATCGATCACCCAATCCGATTTAATCAGTTTTTCCGAAACTTCGCGGGGCCTTAGCCTGTTCTCATCCAAAGCTGAGGAGGACGATATGGTCGATAAGCCAGTGATGACGACGAGCGCAGGTGCGCCGATTGCCGATAACCAGAACAGCCTGAGCGCAGGTCCGCGCGGGCCGCTGCTGCTCCAGGATTATCAGCTGCTCGAAAAGCTGGCGCACCAGAATCGCGAACGCATCCCCGAACGTGTCGTCCATGCCAAGGGCTGGGGTGCCTATGGCACGCTGACCATCACCGGCGATATTTCCCAATATACCAAGGCGAAGGCGCTGCAGCCGGGCGCGCAGACGCCGATGATCCTGCGCTTTTCGACCGTGGCCGGCGAACTGGGCGCCGCCGATGCCGAGCGCGACGTGCGCGGCTTTGCGATGAAATTCTATACGCCCGAAGGCAATTGGGATCTGGTCGGCAACAACACGCCGGTCTTCTTCGTGCGCGATCCGCTGAAATTCCCTGACTTCATCCACACGCAGAAGCGCCATCCGCGCACCAATCTGCGCTCGCCAACGGCGATGTGGGACTTCTGGTCCTTGAGCCCCGAATCGCTGCACCAGGTGACGATCCTGATGTCGGATCGCGGCCTGCCGACCGATGTGCGCCACATCAACGGCTATGGCAGCCACACTTTCAGCTTCATCAACGACGCCGGCGAGCGTTTCTGGGTGAAGTTCCACTTCAAGACGATGCAGGGCCATCGCCACTGGACCAACGAGGAAGCGGCGGATGTCGTCGGCCGCACCCGCGAATCCACGCAGGAAGATCTGTTCGAGGCGATCGAGAAGGGCGACTTCCCCAAATGGAAGATGCAGGTCCAGATCATGCCGGAACTGGATGCGGACAAGACGCCCTATAATCCGTTCGACCTCACAAAGGTCTGGCCGCATGCCGATTATCCGCCGATCGACGTCGGCGTGCTGGAGTTGAACCGCAACGCCGACAATTATTTCGCGGAGATCGAGCAGGCCGCCTTCTCGCCGTCCAACATCGTGCCGGGCATCGGCTTCTCGCCCGACAAGATGCTGCAGGCGCGCATCTTCTCCTATGCCGACGCGCACCGGCACCGGATCGGCACCCATTATGAGGCGCTGCCGGTCAATGCCCCCAAATGCCCGGTGCATCATTATCACAAGGACGGGGCGATGCGCTTCTTCCCGAACAACCCCAACCCGGCCGCCTATTATGAGCCCAACAGCTTTGGCGGCCCGGTCGAGGATCAGCGCTTTCTGGAGCCGCCGCTGAAGATTTCGGGCGATGCCGACCGCTATAATCATCGCGAAGGCAATGATGATTTCGGCCAGCCGCGCGCGCTGTTCAACCTGTTCGACGATGCGCAGAAGGCGCGGCTCTTCGCCAATATCGCCGCCGCCATGGGCGATATCCCGGACGAGATCGAGGAGCGCCAGTGCAAGCTCTTCGATCAGGTCCATCCCGACTATGGCGCAGGCGTGCGTCAGGCGCGAGCGACGATCAAGGATCGCAATCCGTCGATTTCGGCCCCGACCGATGCGCTGTTGGCTGACGCATCCAGTTGAATAGACTTGTAATATTGTAAAAACAGGCCCCGATGATGATCACCGGGGCCTGTTTTTATCTATTCGCTGTGAAATAGTCGGCGGCATAGGAATATATATTAACATTGTCCGCTTAACCCGGATGGGAACATGACGCGGCCCGCCCTTCGCCATATTTCCCTGAAAATGTCGGTATTTACCGGCCTGCTTTACTTTGCGGTCGCGTCGCTTGCTCTGCTGACCTCGCGATTCGAAGGCGGCTTGGCGTTCATCTGGGGCGCCAATGCCCTGCTGATGGCGGAACTGATGACCGCGCGCATGCGCGCCTGGCCGCGTCTCATCCTCTCCTGCATGGTCGCCAGCACGATCGCGACCGCGCTGTTCGGCATCGGCGCATTGGCGGCGGTGCCGATGGCGATCCTCAATGTCGGGGAGGCGCTGGTGGTCGCCTATATCTGCCGCCGGCTGGGCGTCGGGCGACAGATCGCCGCATCGATGCGCGAATTGTGCATCTTCATCTTCGCGCTGGCGGGCATTGCCAATGTGCTTGCCGCTATCGGTGCCGGGCTGGTGGTCTCCATTTTGCTGGGTGGTGATTTTCCCCATATCTGGCTGCAATGGTATAGCGGCCATGTGCTGGGCGGCCTCATCTGCACGCCGCTGCTGTTGATCCTGCTGCAGGGCGAGGTGAGCCGCTGGGCGCGCCAGGCCCGGCCGATCGAGCGGCTGGAGGCGTTCGGCCTGCTGTCCGCCTTTGCCCTGTGCGCCTGGTGGATCTTCTATCGCGTCGATTATCCCATGCTGTTCGCCTCGCTCCTGCCGCTGGTGCTGATCGCCTTCCGCACCGGCTATGCAGGGTCGGCGGCGGCGATCGTCATCCTCGCCCTGATCGGCGGCACGGCGACCATGACCGGCCATGGACCGCTCCGTCTGGTCGCGGCCAGCATTCCCGAACGCATCCAGTTCTTCCAATTCTATCTCGCGCTCAGCTTCCTGCTGTCCGTCCCCGTGGCGGCCGAACTCAACAGCCGTCGCCGCCTGATCCGCATGCTGCGCGACAGCGAGGCGCGCTATCGCGCCTTTGCCGAACATAGCGGCGACGGCGTGGTCAATCTCAGCATCGACGGCATCATCCAATATGTCTCCCCCTCGGCCGTCGACCAGATCGGCATCGATGCAGACCGACTGCTGGGCCAGGCCGCCGTCGATTTGATCGACCCGGAATATCGCCCCTTCGCGATCGTCACCCATCGCCGCGCGCTCGCCCATCCGGGGGAGGCGCATGCGGTCGAATTTCGCCCCAACCGGCCCGACAATGATTTCGACTGGTATGAGATGCTGGTCCGCGCCGTGCTGGACGAGCAGGGGCGGGCGATCGGCGTCATCAGCACGGTGCGCGACATTTCCCGCCACAAGGCGCGCCAGCGGGCGCTGCACCAGGCGGCGGCGCAGGATGCCCTGACCGGTGCCGACAGCCGTCGCGCATTGCAGGAAAAGCTGGACGACCAGATCGCCCGCGTCGCGGCCGGTGGGCGGGCCTGCCTGCTGCTGATCGACATCGACCATTTCAAGTCGGTCAATGACCGCCATGGCCATGCCGCCGGCGACCGGGTGCTGGTGGGCTTTGTCGAGCGGCTGCGCCAGGCGCTGCGTGGCACCGGCAGCATCGGGCGCCTGGGGGGCGAGGAATTTGCCGTGCTGCTGCCCGATGTCGATCTGGAGCGGGCCGAACGCATCTGCGAGCATCTGCGCACCCGCGTCGGCGTGCGGCCTTTGCCGCTCGGCAATGGCGAGGATATCGCCATCACCTTCAGCGCCGGCCTTGTCGAACTGGACGGCTGCGCCAGCGCCGCGACCCTGATGGAGGCGGCGGACAAGGCGCTCTATGCCGCCAAGGGCAGCGGCCGCAACTGTCTGCGCTTCGCCGCCTGACGGTCCGGCGGAACGGGAACGTCTTTCCCGCCCGAAAAATCGGTGATGTTATGTTGTAACTTATGCCGGTCTCGACTATGTAGCACGCACCATGCTGCTCAGCTTCCGTCACGCCCTGGAATCCGGACGCCTTGATCGCCTTGCGATGGCGCTTTCGGGCCTGTGCGTCGCGCATTGTTTCCTGACCGCAGTGGTGCTGGGTCTGCTGGCATCGGCCGGCGGCATTTTCGACAGCCCGATCTTCCATGAAGCGGGGCTGGCGCTCGCCATCCTGATGGGCGCGATCGCGCTCGGCCATGGCGCGCTCGTCCATCGTTTCATGATGCCCGCCGCGATCGGTTCGCTGGGCCTTGGCATCATGGCCGGCGCGCTGACCATGGACCATGGCTGGCAGGAAAGCGCCTACACGCTGCTTGGCGTCGCCATTCTCGCCCTCGGCCACGATCTCAACCACCGCGCCAGCCACTGACCGCCGGCGATTATCGGGGAGCGATCTTCCCGCATCGATGACCACGAAAAAGGGGGCCTTGCGGCCCCCTTCGTCTTTCCGTCCGGTCCGCCCGATCAGGCGTCCTTGCGCTCGACGCGATGCTCGCCCTTGACCCAGCGCACGGTGCCGGTGCTGGCGCGCATCACCACGCTCTCGGTGGTCAGCTTGTCGCCCGGCAGATGCTTCACGCCCGCCAGCAGCGACCCGTCGGTCACGCCGGTCGCGGCAAAGATGCAGTCGCCCTTGGCCAGTTCCTTGAGGTCATAGACCTTGTCCAGGTCGGTGATGCCCCACTTGTAGGCGCGCTGCTTCTCGTCATCGTTGCGGAACAGCAGGCGGCCCTTGAATTGGCCCCCTACGCAGCGCAGCGCGGCACAGGCCAGCACGCCCTCGGGCGCGCCGCCCGAACCCATATAGATGTCGATCGTGGTTTCGGGATTGGTGGTCGCGATCACGCCGGCAACGTCGCCGTCCGGGATCAGCATGATGCCGCAGCCGATCGCGCGCAGTTCGGCGATCAGCTTCTCGTGGCGCGGGCGATCCAGCACGCAGACGATGATCTCATGCGGATCGACGCCCTTGGCCTTCGCCACCGCCTCGACATTCTCCTTCACCGACTTGTTGAGGTCGATGATGTTGTCGGGATAGCCCGGACCGACGGCGATCTTGTCCATATAGACGTCGGGCGCGTTGAGCAGGCCGCCTTCTTCCGAAATGGCGAGCACGGCCAGCGCGTTCGGGCCGGCCTTGGCGGTGATGGTGGTGCCTTCCAGCGGATCGAGCGCGATGTCGATCTTGGGGCCCTTGCCGATCGCATTGCCGACCTTCTCGCCGATATAGAGCATCGGCGCCTCGTCGCGCTCGCCCTCGCCGATCACGACGGTGCCGTCCATATAGAGGTCGTTGAAGGCCAGGCGCATCGCCTCGACCGCAGCGGCGTCGGCGGCCTTCTCGTCGCCCCGACCGACCAGCTTGGATGCGGCGATTGCAGCCGCTTCGGTGACGCGCACCATTTCGAGTACCAAGACGCGATCGAGAATCGAACTAGCCTGCACCATAGCCACTCCTCTGCTGTAACTGATAGAGCAGGGCGATAGGATGTCCGCCTCTGCTTGTCGACCCAACTTGCCCGGCTCGCAAAGCTTTTCATAGTCGTGATGGCACGGATGGACGCGCCTTTGCCTTATATGCCATTCCGCAGCGTCCAGCCGCTGCCATCATCCCGCCATGTTCGACTGTTCAGATGTCGTCATGCGCCGGGTCTTGTCTTTCCCTCTTTTGCTGATCGGCCTGCCGCTGGCAGCCGCACAGGAGATGGTGCCGGTGGATGAAGCGCCGCTCGCCCAGCGCACCGCGATGGAGCAATATCAGGCGCGCACCGCTGTTGTCCGCCCCTGCGATCGCAGCGGCGGCGGCATCGTCGTGTGCGGCAGTCGAGCGGAACGGAACGCCAAAGAAAGGCTGCCGCTGCCGCGCGAGCCGGTCGAAGGGCGCCCGCTTGCGGGCGATACGCCGCGCGCTTCCGCTGCCGCACCCAGGCAAGGCGCCTGCGGAGTCGTAGGCGGGCAGGGGACGGGCTGCGTCGGTGGCGGCGTGCCGATCCTGGGCGCCGCCATGCTGGCCGGCAAGGCCATCGCCCATTTGCTCGACCCCGACGCCGACATGGCGCCACCGCCGCCCCTGCCGGATTCGGTCAAGGGCGCCGGCCAGCACTGACCCCACCGGTCCCGGCGCGATCAATCCAGAATATGCATGACCATCGGCGTGTCGAGCAGGCTGTCGGAGCCGGCCAGCCGCTCCAGCGTCTCGCGCACGCAGCGTTCCTCACCGGCATGGGTGACGATCGCCACCAGCACGCCATCGGCCTGGTTGGCGCCGCGCTGGATCATGCTCTCGATCGAGACGCCGGCATCGCGGGTCGCGGCCGCAATCTCGGCCAGCACGCCGGGGCGATCCTGCACCTTGAAGCGCAGATAGGCGCGGCCGATCCGCTGGCCGGCGTCGGCCGGCTGTTGCGGGGTCAGGGCGGCGACCGGCATTGCCAGCGCATCGCCATATTCGTCGCGCGCCACGTCGATCAGGTCGGCGACCACGGCCGATGCGGTCGGGCCGTCACCGGCGCCACGTCCCTGGAAGAAGAGGCGACCGACGAAATTGCCTTCGGCCACGACGGCATTGAGCGAGCCGTCGACATGGGCCAGCGGATGATCGAGCGGCACCAGCATCGGATGGACACGCTGGAACAGGCCTTCCGGGCCGTTCTCCGCCATGCCGACCAGGCGGATGCGGAAGCCCAGCGCCGCTGCCTCGGCGATGTCGGCGGCGATCACATGGCGGATGCCGGTGGTCGCGACATGGTGGAAGTCCAGTTCGGTGCCAAAGGCCAGGCTGGCAAGGATGGTCAGCTTGTGCGCGGCATCGACGCCGTCAATGTCGAAGCTCGGATCGGCCTCGGCATAGCCCAGTTCCTGGGCTTCTTTCAGCACCTCGTCAAAGCCCCGGCCTTCCTTCTCCATGGTGGTCAGGATGTAATTGCAGGTGCCGTTGAGGATGCCATAGACGCGGCTGATCTCGTTGGCGGCCGCGCCTTCGCGCATGCCCTTGATCACCGGGATGCCGCCGGCGACCGCCGCTTCATATTTGAGCGCCACGCCGGCCTTCTCGGCGCGGCTGGCAAGGTCCAGGCCATGATGGGCCAGCATCGCCTTGTTCGCGGTGACGAACGGCTTGCCGGCGGCCAGGCACTGGCGGGCGAGGGTGAGAGCCGGGCCATCGGCGCCGCCGATCAGTTCGACCACCACGTCGATATCGTCGCGGGTCGCCAGCGTCGTCATGTCGTCGACCCATTCATAGGGCGACAGGTCGACGCCGCGATCCTTGTTGCGGTCACGCGCGGAGATGGCGACGACCTGCACCGGACAACCGGCACGGCGGGCAATCAGGTCGCCATTGGTGTTGAGCAGGCGAATGACGCCGCCACCCACCGTTCCGAGGCCAACGAGCGCGACGCGCAGCGGGGCATGGCGGTGGAGATTGGTCATGGCGTTTCCTGGTCCTTCGCACTGTAAGAGCCGCGCTGATAGCGGCCCGAGCGCCGCTGTCCAAGGAAAAGCACAGCGGCGCCCGATTGAAAGATAAGTGCGTAGGGGGTCAGCTCGGCTTTCGATTGCGTGCGCAGCGACCGAGTGCGTTCAGGACGAACTGGTAATCGGCGCTGGCGGCTTCGGCGTCCTGCACTGCCAGGGTGCGGACCGACCGGGCCGGCAAAGTGGCCGGCAGGCTGCAGCTCAACCGATACCAGAGCAGGCTGCCGGGGGCAGGGGCGCGGGCGGCTTCGTCGACGATTTCGCCCAGCGCCACGGCCCAGCTGGGCTGTTGTCCGGGGCGGCGGATGATCGACAGCGACACCGGATCGCCATTTTCGGTGCGCAGGAAAATCTGGGTCTCGCCTTCGCCGGCGATCGTGCCTGCCACATGGAAGGCGTCGCCCAGGCCGATGATTCGCGGCGGTGCGTCCGGCGCGACCAGCGCCGACAGAACGGTCTTCACCCGTTCGATGTCGGCGGGGGTGGCGGCGATCTGCGCATCGCGCGCGATCAGCTGAATCTGGCCCGGCCGCCCGCCCGGACGGGCGAATAGCAGCACCTGTGCCTTTTTCAGCTTGGGCATCTTGCCCTTCGAATCGAGGCGGGCGTCATACAGGTAGCCGACGGTCGGGTTTATGCCCCCTTCGCCGCGAATCAGTGCGGTCACTTCGGCCTCGACATAGACCCTGCGATAGCCCGCGGGGACGTCCGGAGCCTGTTCGGGCTTCAACTGGACGATGTTGCTTATGCGCACGTTGGCAACCAGTGGTGCCGCATCGGAAAGGTCGGCGATGTCGGCATAGGTCAATCCGGCGGCGACCGTCGATGATTGCGCTGTCATCGAATTTGTCTGAGAAAATGCCGGAAAAACGGCGGTATATGAGGCCGAAATGAGGCACAGCGAGGCGAGTGTCTTCATGGCGATGGTGGATTTCTTCTGCATCTTCGTCCTATGCTGTCAGCCCGTGGCAGGGATGTCACAGGCAAGTCATTCCGGTGTGTGATGGTAAACGCAAGCCGGTAGTTCGATAAAGCGTTTGCGTGCCACGATGCGCCGCGATAGGAGTTCGCACGGTAGCAAATGGACGGATAAGGGCCAAAGGTGGTCGGGGATACCCCCGGGCAGCTCGGGCCGTTTTTGGCTGATTTGTACAACCCACTGGTAAGATGAGTTAAGGAGTGTCGTTGCCGAATGGCCTATGCTGACCACTCGCAAGGATCGAGTCGCACGATATCGATCGTCATCGTCGCCCTGATTCACGCTGTTCTCGGCTATGCCTTCGTCACCGGTCTTGGCATGAAATATGTCAAAAAGGCGGCGGAACAGCTGAACGTGATCGACGTGAAGGAGGAGCCCCCGCCACCGGACGAGGAGCCGCCGCCGCCGCCGCCGGACAAGCCGATTGAGCCTCCGCCGGTCGTCGCGCCGCCGCCGATCGTCCAGACCCCGGCCCCAGCGCCGCCGATCCAGACGGTTCGGACGCCGCCGCCGGTGTTCAATGAGGTTCCGGTGCCCGCACCGCCGCCGGCCCCGCCGCCGCCGCCCGCTGCAAAGCAGGCTGCAAAGGGCGTGTCGCCGCGTGGCAATCCGGGTTCCTGGGCAACCACGGAAGACTATCCTTCGCGCGCTCTGCGTGAAGAAAAGCAGGGGACCACTGGTTTCCGTCTTGAAGTGGGCGCCGATGGCCGTGTCACGAGCTGCACCGTTACGCAGTCGAGTGGCTCGCCTGAACTGGACGACGCAACTTGTAAGCTGGTTTCCCGCCGCGCGCGCTTTAGCCCCGCGGAAGATGACCAGGGTAACAAGATCCCGTCGACCTACGCGAACCGCATTCAGTGGCGGATCCCGCAGTAATTTAAACGGGAGGGCAGGCGCCCGGCGCCGCTCTCCCCTTTCACGATCCTTTTGAGAGGGAAGTCTTGAACATGTTGATGTATCTCGCAGCCGCGGCGCCCAAGCCGGAAAACCCGTACGGCCTGATGGAAGCCCTGGAGCAGGGCGGCACCATTGCCTGGACCGTCTTCATCATCCTCTGCGCCATGTCGGTCGGCACTTTCTACATCCTGTTCACCAAGCTGATCGAACAGCAGAAGGTGATCAGCCAGGGCAAGAAGATCCGTGCGACCTTCTGGCGCGCCGCTTCGCTGAAGGAAGCTTCGGCCAAGCTCGAAAAGAACTCGGCCTACAAGCAGATCGTCGATGACGGCATCAAGGCTCAGGAAGAGCATGGCAAGCTGAAGGATCCGGTCGAAGCACATGACTGGCTGCACGGCTCGCTGGCTCGCTCGGAAGCCGCGATCAACTCGTCGCTCGGTGGCGGCCTGGCGTTCCTCGCCACCGTCGGTTCGACCTCGCCGTTCATCGGTCTGTTCGGTACCGTTATCGGCATCTACCGCGCTCTGATCAAGATCGGTGCTGCCGGTCAGGCCTCGATCGACGCCGTTGCCGGCCCGGTCGGTGAAGCTCTGATCATGACCGCGCTGGGTCTGGCCGTGGCCGTTCCCGCCGTTCTGGCCTACAACTTCCTGCAGCGCCGCAACAAGGCGATCTCGGAACAGCTGAACGGCTTCACCGTCGACCTGCTGGCCTACCTGGTTTCGGACGGCGCCGTGAAGCCGACCGTTGCTGCCGCTCCGGCCGCTGCTGCTGCCAAGCCGGCTGCTGCGCCGACCAAGGCCTAATCGCCTTAAGACGCCGGTTCGGGCGCCGGGTGGCGGCTGCGACCACCCGGCCCCTGCCGGACAGGGGCCCCGGTTAACGGGGCACCTACGACACCAAGGTTAGGATTGTATCAATGGCAATGAGTGTTGGCTCCGACGGCGGTGACGACAAGCCGATGTCCGACATCAACACGACGCCGCTCGTCGACGTCATGCTGGTGTTGCTCATCATCTTTCTCATCGCGGTCCCGGTCGTCGTCCAGACGGTCGATCTGCAACTTCCCAAGGTGGCGTTCGAGCCGACCACGACGAAACCCGAAAATGTTTCCTTGTCGGTCACCTCGGCGCCCGACGGCAGCTGTGCGGTTTACTGGAACCTGACCAAGGTCAGCTCCGACGAACTGCTCGATCGCGCCGTCGCCAAGCTGGAAGCGGACATCAAGAAGGCTGGTGGTGTTGAAAATCTGACGCCCGAGGATCTGCCCGAAGTGCATATCCGCGGCGACATCAATACCCCCTATCGTTGCATCGGCGGCACCATCTACACGATGCAGCGCGCCGGTTTCCCGAAGGTGGGCTTCATCTCCGAACCGGAACCCGGTTCGACGACGACCCGCCTCTGATCGGCCGCATAAGGAGAATTCGTTATGGCCATGAGCATGGGCTCCGATGATGGTGAGCCGATGGTGGAAATGAACACGACGCCGTTGATCGACGTCATGCTCGTTCTCCTCATCATGTTCATCATCACCATTCCGATCCAGACCCACGCGGTTAAGATCGATCTGCCGCAGAGCGCGCCTCCGAGCGACAATGTGGTCGACCCTGTCAAGAACAAGGTCGCGATCGATGCCGGCGGCGTGATCAGCTGGAACGGTGCGCCGATCGACCTGCTGACCCTGCGTCAGTATCTGCAGCAGTCGCTGCGTCTGCCCGTCGAGCCGGAACTGCAGTTCCAGCCGAACGCGCAGACCCGCTACGTCGTCGTTGACGAGGTGCTGGCGGAGATCAAGCGCGCGGGCGTGACCAAGCTGGGTTTCGTCGGCAACGAGCAGTATAGCTCGTTCTGATCCCTGATCGTCCGGGGCCCGTCGGTCTCAGACTTCCCGTCTCCGACCCGTCGGACGATCAATCGGACCACAGACCAGGGGCTGCTTCGGCAGCCCCTTTTTTGTGCCCGTCCGTCTCCCGCTTAACATTTCCCTTACCTTCCTGCGCGATGCTGAACGGGAATGGGTGGATGTGGACCATGGGCGCTGAACGACTGACCGAATTGGAACGCAGGGGCCGGCTTGCCGAACGGCGCGACGTTGTGATCAGCGTCAAGGTGCGGCGTCCGGGCGAAACCTGGTTCACCAGCAATATCGCCGACATGTCGCTCACCGGCTTTCGCCTGCACAGTTTCATGAAGCTCACCGTCGGCAGCGAGCTGTGGATCATGCTGCCGGGTTTCGAGGGGCGCCGCGCCCGCGTCCAGTGGGTGCGCGCGCATGAATCGGGCTGCACCTTCGAGCGCCCGCTCCATCCCGCCATCTTCGATTATATCGTCCAGCGCTGCCTCGCCGGTCGCTGACCGTGCGTCCGGCGGGGCGGCGGTTCAGCCGTCCAGCTGGTCCTGGAACTGCAGGCTGGCCAGTCGCGCATAAAGACCGCCCAGCGCCACCAGCGTCGCATGATCGCCCTGTTCCACGATCCGTCCCCGATCCAGCACGATGATCCGGTCGGCGGCCCGCACGGTCGCCAGCCGATGGGCGATGACGATCGTCGTGCGCCCCTGCATCAGCCGGTCGAGCGCATCCTTGACCAGCTGCTCGGATTCCGCGTCGAGCGCCGACGTCGCCTCGTCCAGCAGCAGGATCGGCGCATCGCGCAGCAGCGCGCGGGCGATCGACACGCGCTGGCGCTGTCCGCCCGACAGCCGTGCGCCGCCTTCGCCCAGATGGCTGTCCAGCCCCTGGGGCAGGGCGCGCAGAAAGGCTTCGGCATTGGCCGCCCGCGCCGCCGCCCAGATCTCCTCGTCGCTCGCATCCCATTTGCCATAGCGCAGATTGTCGCGGGCGGAGGCGGCGAAGATCACGCTGTCCTGCGGCACCATCGCCATCGCGGCGCGCAGCGCGGCCGGATCGGCGGCCGGCAGCGGCACATCGTTCAGCCGCACTTCGCCCTGATCGGGATCATAGAAGCGCAGCGCGAGCTGGATCAGCGTCGACTTGCCGGCACCCGAAGGCCCGACGACGGCCACCGTCTCGCCCGGCGCAATGTCGATCGTGACGCCGTTCAGCGCCGCCTGGTCGGGCCGGGTGGGATAATGGAAATGGACATTGTCGAAGCGCAGCCGCGCGCCCTGCGCCAGCGTCGGGATCGCGACCGGCGCCGTCGGCGCGGCGATTGCCGGCTCGGCCGCCATCAACTCGTCCAGCCGGCTCGCCGCCCCTGCGCCACGCAACAGGTCGCCCCAGCTTTCCGACAAGGATCCGAACGCGCCGGCCACCAGCCCGCCGGTCAGCACGAAGGCAGCGATGCTGCCGCCCGACAGGCGCCCGGCCGCGACATCGATCGCGCCCAGCCACAACACGCCGGTGATCGATCCGAACACCAGGGCAAAGGCGATGGCGGTCATCACCGCGCGCAGCAATATCCGCTGCCGGGCGGTGGCAAAGCCGCTCGCGACGGTCGCGTCGAACCGGGCCGCCTCGCGCCCTTCCTGGCCAAAACCCTGGACGATCTTCATCGCGCCCAGCACTTCGGTGGTGACGCTGCCGACTTCCGCCAGCCGATCCTGGCTGGCGCGCGACAATTTGCGCACCCGCCGGCCCAGCGTCACCAATGTCAGGACGATCACCGGTATGCCCAGGATTAGCAGCCCGGCCAGCTTGGGCGCCAATATGAACAGATAGATAAGGCCGCCAATGCCGGTGACCAGGTTGCGCAGCGCGACCGACACGGTCGATCCGACCACCTGATCGATGATCGCGGTGTCCGCCGTCATGCGCGACGCGATCTCCGACGGCCTGTTCTCCTCGAAGAAGGCCGGCGCCTGGCGCAGCAGATTGGCCTGGGTTGCGCTGCGAATGTCGGCGACCACCCGTTCGCCCAGCCAGGACACGAAATAGAAGCGCAGCGCGCTTGCCAGCGCCAGGATCACCACCAGCAGGAACAGATATTCGAACCAGCGGCTGATATCGCCACCGCCGGTAAAGCCCTTGTCGATCACCAGGCGAAAGCCGCTCGGGATCGCTAGCGTCGCCGCCGAAGAGACGATCAGCGCGGTCAGCGCCCCGGCGATCCGCGCCGGATAGCGCGTCGCAAAGCGCCACAGCATGGCCAGACTCGACAGGGCAGGGCGATCGGCGCGGCGCGGCGCGGGTGCGGTGGCATCCTCCATGTCGGGGCGTTAGCAGCGCGGCGCGCGCGCCTCAATGGGCGCGCGCGATCCCGCTCCTCAGGCCGCCGGTGCGATCCGTTCGGCCAGCGCCATCAGGCGCGGCGTATCCGCCTTGCCGGTCAGTGCATAGGCCATGTCGCCGGCCTCCCAATAGGCGACCGTGCCGTCGCGCCGCTCCGCGATCAGCGGCTGCCCTTCCGCCGGCGTTTCCGCCCGGTCGGCGAACAGCGACAATTGCTCGCCCTTTTCGGTGGTCAGCGCGATCGCGATCGCCGGGCTGTCGGCGGTCGGGAACAGTTGTACGTCCCGCACCTGCCAATTGGCCGGCAGGCGCGGCAGCACGATGCCGGTCGACCGCCGGATTTCGGCATCGTCCAGCTTGGCGCTCTCGACCTGCGACGCCATCTGCTGGCGCAGCAGGCCGGCGCGGCGCGAAGCTGCCGCCTCGTCCAGGAAGGTGCTGGCCTGCGCCGCCTGAGGAAATTCGCCCAGCGCGCCCCGACCGATCCACCCCGTCGCCAGCAGCGCGGCGATCGCCGCCGCCCGGCCGACATGGCGCCAGCCGCGCCCGGCCTCATTGTCGTTGGCCACCGGTCGGGACATGTCGCGGCGCCGGCCGACCAATGTCCCCTTGGTGCCGTCATGCATCAGGCGGAAATCGATATGCGGCCAGCGCTTGCGCCAGCGGCGCGCGACCAGCCGTTCGCCCGGCCGCGCGGCATCGTCCAGCAGCACCACGCCATGGGGGGATAGGCGCGCGAACAGGCTGTCGGCGGCGCCCCGCACCAGCGGATGCACGCTCCAGGGCGGGCCATCGATGATGATCAGGTCGATCTGCTCGGGCAGCCGGTCGATCGCATACCAGCGGCCCGGCCAGTCGGCGCTCTCGTGGGTCAGCGGCGCATGGCGGATATCCACGTCCAGCGCATGGTCTGCCAGCCATTGCCGGGTCGCGTCGACAAAGCCGCCATGCTGGTCGAAACTGTGCAGCTGTCCGCCGCCATGCAATTGCAGCGCCCGCGCCGCGACCAGCGAGGATGCGCCCGCGCCCAGTTCGACGACATGCGCCGGCCGCAGCCGCGCAATCTCGCGCACGATATGGCGCAGGAAGCCGACATCGGCCTTCCAGCTTCCCAGATGGGGCAGCGCATCATGGGGCAGTTTGAGTTCGTCCAGCAGCGCACGCTTGTCCGCCTTGCGCCCGCCCGACAGGCTGGCGAGCAGCCAGGGCCAGCCGATCGCGCCAAAGGTCAGGCGCCATGCCATGTCGGAGGTGCGGCGGGCCAGGTCATCGGTCACGGGTTCGGATTCATTCAGCGAGAGGAAGCCGGTCAATTCACGGGAAGTCACGGGGAAATACGCTCCTGTCGCAAAGGCGGGGACTATGCCGGCCGTCCTGTTTCACGCATATGACGCCGGTCGAATTGGTCAAATCATCACGCAGGAAACGCCGATGACCCGTATAATTTCCGCGACGGTCGAACGCTGGCCGGTTGCGGGCGCCTTCATCATCAGCCGCGGCGCCAAGACGGAGGTGGACGTCGTCGTCTGCACCGTGGGTGACGGCGATCATGTCGGGCGGGGCGAGGGCACGGCCATCTATTATGAGGGCGAGACCGCACAGGGCTGCGCGGCGGCGATCAACGCCTATGCCGGGCCGCTCGATCGCGAAGCGCTGTTGCAGGCGATGCCGCGCGGCGCCGCGCGCAACGCGCTCGACTGCGCGCTGTGGGATCTGGAGGCGAAACGGGCCGGCGTCCCGGTCTGGCAACTGGCCGGCCTTGCCGCACCGACGCCGCTGCCCACCGCCTTCACCATCAGCCTGGGCGAACCGGAGCGGATGGAGGCCGATGCCCGCGCCGCCGCCGCGCGCGGCTTCGGCCTGCTCAAATGCAAGCTGACGGGGGAGGGCGATCATGCCCGCATCGCCGCCGTGCGCGCCGGCGCACCCGGCGTCCGGCTGATCGTCGACGCCAATGAAAGCTGGCATGATCGCGACATCGTGGCGGAGGCAGCCGCGCTCGCCGAACTGGGCGTGGAAATGGTAGAACAGCCGATCCTGCACGGACGGGAGGACAGGCTGTCCGGCCTGCGCGCGCCATTGCCCCTCTGCGCCGACGAAAGCTGCCACACCCGCGCCGATCTCGACCGGCTGGGCGATTTCGACGCGGTGAATATCAAGCTGGACAAGGCGGGTGGCCTGACCGAAGCGCTGGCATTGGCGCAGGCAGCACGAGCGCGCGGCTTTCGCATCATGGTAGGCTGCATGCTCGGCACCTCGCTCGGCATCGCGCCTGCCGCCTTGGTGGCGCAGGGCGCCGACTGGATCGATCTCGACGGCGCACTGCTGCTGGCGAAGGATCGCGACGGCGCCCTGCCGCTGCGCGACGGCCTGCTCCACCCCGGCACCCTCTGGGGCCGGGGCTGAAACCATTCCTCCCCGCATGCGGGGAGGGGGACCATCCGCAGGATGGTGGAGGGGGCAGGCCGCCTGAAGCAAGTGGCGCCAACCGGCCACCGCTTTCCTACTCGGCCATTCTCTGGTCTATCCTCGGCGATGCAATCCGCGTCATCGCCCGTCGCCCATGGGAGGCGTGACCTGAATGTCGCCTCGATGGCGCGTCATAGTCGCCTGGTCGTGGCCCGACTGTCGCGTGCCTGTGACCCCAGTGTCGCGCCGCTGTCGCGTGACAGGGGCGTGGGTGGTGCATATCCGGCGCAAACGGCCCGATTTGCTCGACGACACTGTGAACTTCGGGGCTGTCGCGTCGGCGTGACCCTGCCAGGCCCGCCGATCACGGCAGATTGTCTTGGATCAGTAACCCAGCGTCAGGCCGACGCTATAATATTTCGGGCCGACATTGGCCTTGGCGCGCAGCTTGGGGATCAACGGCATCGCCAGCGTCGCATAGGGACGGGTATTGTCGCCGCTGAAGCGCACGCCCGCACCGATCGAGACCGACATCGGAATCGTATAGGCCGCCTCGACCCGGCCATAGAGCTTGGTGTCGCCATCGCGCAGATAGACGCCGCCGCCCGGCGTCAGGCTGAAGCCCGCCATGTCGAGCGCATAGCCGGCGCCGATCTCGGTGCCCCAATGGCCGTCGGCGCGGCCATAATTGACTTCGGCGCCCAGTCCCTCGGCATGGGCGGCAGGCGCCATAAGGGGGGCAGCGATCAGCAGGCCAAGGGCCGCCATCCGGTTCATTTTCATGGCAAATCCATATCAGTCATTGGTGATGGGTCGGTAAGGGCGCGGCTGGTCCCCGCCGGCAAGCGGAAAGGGGACCAGCCGAATCGGTCCTGCGGTGAAGCGAGGCGTTTCGCTCTATCCGTCGACGCGGCGGACCGGCTGCACCTCGGCATAGGGCATGATCGCCTTGCCGTCGGGGGCCGCGGTGAAGCTGGTCTGGGTTGGATAGGCGAACTCGATACCCTCGGCATTGAACCGCTTCCAGATGGCCAGGCCGATGCGATGGCGCATCTGGAAATAGTCATGATGGTCCGGATCGGGCACATCGAAATTGAGCTGATAGTCCAGGCTGCTGGCACCAAAGGCTATGATCCCGGCATTGACGAAGATCATGCCTTCCGCCTCGACGATCTCCTTCAATATGGTGGGGATCGCTTCGGCCTGTTCCTCCGACGTCTGGTAGATGATGCCGATGGCATAGGTGACGCGGCGCTGGATCAGCGTCTGCAGGCTGGTGATTTCCTTCTGCAGCAGGTTCGCGTTGGAAATCACCTTCTTCTCGCCGCTCATCGCCCGCAGCCGCGTCGATTTCAGGCCGATCTTCTCGACCCGCGCCGTGGTCTGGTCATAGGTGATGATCTCGCCCTGGCGGAACGGCTTGTCGAAGATGATCGACAGTGCCGCGAACAGATCGGAGAAGATGCCCTGCGCGGCAAGGCCGATCGCGATGCCGCCGATCCCCAGACCCGCGACCAGGCCGGTCACGTTGACGCCCAGATTGTCGAGCACCACGATTGCGGCGATCGCGAACAGGGCAAAGGTCACCAGGATGCGGATCAGGCCCATCGCATTGGCCAGCGTCTCGCCCTGGCCATCGTCGGCCAGCGTCTTGCGCTCGATCAGGCCCAGGATGATCTCCCGTGCCCAGATCGCGGCCTGCACGACCACGGCGATGGTGAAGAAGAAGGTGACGGTCTTGTCCAGCGACGCGGGCGCGTCGGCGAACACCACCACCAGCCGGGCCGCGACCATGATCATGAAATATTGCGTGGTGCGCGCCGCCGCGCGGCTCAGCACATTGCCCAGGCCCAGCGGATCGCCACGCCGGCCGCGATGCTTGGTGCCGATCCGGCGCAACGTGGCGAGCGCCAGATAGATGATCGTGGCCGCGCCGATGGCGATCAGGATCTGGATATAATGAAGCTGGAACCAGGCGATGGTCGAATGCCACATTTCCGTGAGGTTGGGCGCACGCACATTGATGTCGATGCCGGGGTCGTTCTTGTTGGCCATGCTGATCCTTGATTGATGGTCCGTGGGCTCGATCAGGCCGCCGCTGCCAGCGGGGGCGCGTTGGCCAGATCGTCGAGGAACGCGATCAGCCCGCGTTCGTGACGCGACAGATAGCGCGTCCGGCGCGGCAGGCGAAGCCCCTGCCGCCATTCATCCTGTCCGTCCTTGCACAGGTCGATCAGGGCGGGGTGGATATAGGATTTGCGGCTGATCGCCGGCGTGTTGCCCAGCGCCGCCGCGACCGGCTCTATCATCTCCTTGAGCGAAACATGGCCCGCCGCCAGCGTCTCGAAGGCGATGGTCGATGCGCCCCAGGTGCGGAAATGCTTGGCGGTGAAGTCGCCGCCCATGGCCTGCGCAATATAGGCGTTGACGTCGCTCGAACTGATCGGATGCGCCTCGCCATCCTCGTCCAGATATTGGAACAGATGCTGGCCCGGCAGATCCTGCACCGCCCGCACGAATCGCAGCAGGCGGCTGTCGGTGATGCTCAATTGCTGTTCCTTGCCGGACTTGGCGCGGTAGCGCAGGGTCAGGCTGCGGCCATTCAGGTCGACATGTCGCCGCCGCAGCGTGGTCGCGCCGAAGCTCTTGTTGGTGGTGGCATAATGTTCGTTGCCGACCCGCAGCTTGGCGAGGTCCAGCAGCCGTACCACCGCCGCGATCGTCCGCGCCTTGCGCAGGCCGCGCCGCGACAGATCCTCCTCCATCTGCGCCCGCAGTTGTGGCAGGGCGCGGCCGAAGGCGGGGCAGCCGGCGTATTTTTCCGCCTCGCGCGCAGCCCGGAAATCGGGGTGGTAGCGATATTGCTTGCGCCCCCGCTCGTCATAGCCGGTCGCCTGGATATGGCCGTGGGGCGAAGGGCAGAACCAGCAGTCGCGATAGGCTGGTGGCATGGCGATCGCGTTCAGCCGGTCGATCTCGTCCCGGTCGGTGATGCGGCTGCCGTCCGCCGCGCGATAGGCCCATCCCTGCTTCAGTGCGCGCCGGCTGATGCCGGGCATGCCGTCATGGCTGTGGATGATGGCGGGGGACGACATGGGAACCGGGCGACCTTCTTTCTCCCGGTCCAACCCGTGATGATCGGCTTCGTTCCGCGTGCAGCCTGCCCGGCGCTGTCAGGACGGGCGCGACCGCAGCCGCTGCAACCAGCCGGTGCCCGCGCCATAATGGCCGGTCCAGGGCAGCAATTGGCGGCGCACCGTCGTCGCCTGGGCGCAGCCGACGATCAGGCTGATGACCGCCAGCGGGAAGGCCAGCATCATGGTGGCGGGCATGGCAAAGGCGAGAACGATCGCCGAAAACCCGCCGCCAAAGGCCGCCAGGGTCGCCCGCAGGTCGCCGTCGGGTCCGCGCAGCCAGAACAGGCAGCCCGTGACGCCCAGCGCGAACATGGCGATATTCTGCATCGCGCCGGCGGGCACGATCGCACAGGCGGCGATCAGCCCGATCATCGCCAGCGCGGCGCGGCGCCATTGCCAGCCGCCGATCAGGCGGGTGAGCAGCGGATAAAGCAGCAATTCACAGGCCAATGCCGCCAGCAGGATCGCGCCGGGGGCCGCCGCGCCCGCGCCGTCCGCGATGAAGGCGACGACCGCGCTCGCCGCCCAGGGCAGCATCCGCGACGGCGCCATGCGGATATGGCTGACCCAGCCGGTCATGCCCGGCCGCAATGCCCAGCGCCGGTCGGCTTGCCGCAACTGGAAGGCGGACAGGGCAAACAGCATCTGCACGCCCCATGGCATATAGGCGGGGGACAGCAGCGGGGCAGCCAGGATCAATCCCAGCATCAGTCCCTGAAGCCAGCCCAAAATCCGCAATTCCATGGTCATGCCGTCACTCCCGCCTGTGCGCCAGGCTGTTCGAAGAACGGCACGCGTCCGGCGTCCTTGCGCTTGCGGGTCAAATAAGTGTCGAGGCCGATCTGGAGCGAGAGCATCATGAAGATGAACGGCTGATAGGCGATGCCCACGAACAGCGACCCGATCATGTAGACGACATGGCCCTGCTGCAGCGCCACGGCGAAGGGCGCGATCCAGGCCTCGTCCGGTCCGTCGCGCTTGCGATACATGCGCCGGATCGATTCGGTGCGGATGAAGCAGCTCAGGTGCAGCAGCGCCCACAGGAAGAAGCCGAAATAGCCCTGTTCGCCCAGCATCTCGAAATAGGCGCTGTGATAGGCACGGCCCTTGTCGGTGACCAGGCGGCGCTCGATCCGCTTCTCGTCGCCATCGCCGACCTCGCTCTGGGCGAAATAGGTGAAGCTGTTCTGGAGATAATTGTCGAAGCCGCCGCCGCCCGGATGGGTCTTCACATAGTCGAGCGTCCACATCCACACCGCGACGCGGGTGGAGGCGCTCTCGTCGCCCTGGTGATTCTCGATCGTCTGCATCCGCTTGGTGAAGCTGGCGGGCAGGAAGGGGATGGCCGCCAGCGCGGCAAAGGCCAGCAGCGGGCCATAGACGAATTTGCGCTTCGACCGCATCAGCATCATGCCGGCCAGGATGACCAGACAGACCAGGCCCGTGCGCGCCTCCGTGCCGACCGGCATCAGCATGCAGGCCAGGCACAAGGCATAGGCAAAGGCCTTCACCTTCCAGTCGGGCGGAAAGATGGTGCCATGCTGGGTCAGCCACAGGATGATCGGGATCAGCGCGATCGCCACGCAGGAAATGATGCTGCCCTCATACAGGCCGCTATTATTGTCGACCATCAGATTGAGCACGCCATAGCCGCCGCCCGACAGCGCGGTCTTCATGCCGCCATTGATGATGATCGTGCTCGCGCACAGCACCATGAACAGCGCCAGCGCCTCGATCCGCAGCCGCGTGCGCAGCACCAGCGGCAGGAACACGGCAAAGACGATCGCCTTCCATACCCAGGCCCATTTCGTCGCGGCGTTGATCGGGAAGTCGGCGGTCGCGGTCGTATAACCACACCAGGCCAGCAGGATCAGCAGCAGCACCTGCCGCGCGGAAAAACGGCAATCCTTCTTGTCGTCCACCACTATCCACGCCCCGACTGCACAGACGAAGGCGATCAGCGAGATCGGGATCGAATTGAGCAGATAATAGCAGAGCCGCTGGGGCGAAACGATGTCGATATAGGCGTAGATGATGACCAGCAGGAACGGTCGCTTGAATCCCATCAGGAAGAAGGCGCCCAGGAAGGCGATGAAGAACAGGTCACGCATCGGCGGCGTCTCCGTCCGGCGATGCCGGCGGGGTGTCGATGTCGCGATCCAGGTCCGGGCGCGACAGCAGCCGCCAGGCGGCCAGCAGGATGACGCCATGGCTGATCAGCAGGGATAGGGTATCAATCATTGCGTGTTTTGATCTGCCGGTTCTGGACTCTTGCCCCGGAAAATCCCTAGCGTGACAGAGTTGACGGGGCGTTAAACCTTTTTCGGCAAAAAGTTACCGCTATGACTCGTATCCTTCACGTTCTCGATCACAGCCTGCCGATGCACAGCGGCTACACGTTCCGTACGCGAGCGATCCTGCGCGCGCAGCTGGCCAAGGGCTGGGACGTGCGCGGGTTGACCGGCCGGCGCCATGTCGCGGCGGGACCGCAGGAGGAACTGGTCGATGGCCTGCATTTCCACCGCACGCCGGGCGAAGCGGCCAGTGGTAACGCGCTGCTGCGCGAGTGGCGCGACATTTCCGCCCATGCCGATGCGATCGAGTCGCTGGTGCGCCAGTGGCGGCCCGATATCATCCATGCCCATTCGCCGGTGCTCAACGCCATGGCCGCGCAGCGAGTCGCGCGCCGCCATAGCATTCCGCTGATCTACGAGATTCGCGCCTTCTGGGAGGATGCGGCGGTCGGCAACGGCACCGGGACCGAAGGCAGCCCGCGCTACTGGCTGACCCGCCAGCTCGAAACCCATGCGGTCCGCGCCGCCGACGCGGTTGCCGTCATCTGCGAAGGGCTGCGATCCGATCTGGTCGCGCGCGGAATCGATTCGGCCAAGATCACCGTCTCGCCCAATGGCGTCGATCTCGATCAGTTCGGCGCACCGGTGCCGCGTGATCCGACCCTGACCGCGAAGCTGGGGCTCGAAGGGGCGGATGTTGTCGGCTTCATCGGCAGCTTCTATGATTATGAAGGGCTGGACGATCTGATCGCCGCCATGCCGCGACTCGTGCGGGCGCGGCCCAGGGCGAAGCTGCTGCTGGTCGGCGGCGGGCCGATGGAACAGGCACTGCGCGATCAGGCGCTGGCCTCGCCCTTCACCGACCATATCGTCTTTGTCGGCCGGGTGCCACACGACCAGGTCGAACATTATTATGCCCAGGTCGATGTCCTCGCCTATCCGCGCAAGGCGATGCGCCTTACCGATCTGGTGACGCCATTGAAGCCGCTGGAAGCGATGGCGCAGGGCCGACTCGTCGCTGCGTCGAGCGTCGGCGGCCATCGCGAACTGATCGAGGATGGTGTGACCGGCACCCTGTTCGCGCCGGACGACCCGGCTGCGATTGCGCAGGCGCTGGCAGGCATGTTCGCGGATCGCGGCTTCTGGGATGAACGCCGCATCGTGGCGCGCGATTTCGTCGAAAGGGAGCGTAACTGGTCGTCAAACATTTTGCGTTATGAGCCTGTTTACCAGCGACTTCTGGGACGCGACTCGACCGCAAAGGCGGCCTGAGGAACGGCGGCGATGCCGAAGTTCACACCGTCCATGCGGGGACTGGCCATCATGGCATTGGCCGCGGCAGGCTGCGGTGCCCTGGTGGTGCTGACCCTGCCGGTCGGCTGGATGGAAATGCTGGTCGCATCGAGCGGCCTGAGCGAGACGATCCCGGCGGCCGGTCCGCCGCTGGGCATGAAGGCAAGATTGCTGCTGGCCGGTTTTGCCGCGTTTATGAGTGTAGGAATTGTGGCCGCGGTGCGGCGAAATGGATCGGATGCGCCGCACAGGCGCTTGAGAATAAGCGGAAGGCGTCATCCAGACGCCCAAGGAGCAAGAAAAATGGGTTTCGCATTTGCAAAGCTGACCGCGCTTGCCCGCGGACGCAATGTGCCCGCTGCCGAAGAGGCTGCACCTGCGCAGCGCCGTGCCGACGCGCATCCTGACGCGCCGCCCCGGCCCCCGATCTTTGCCAGCCGCGATTTTGGCGGCGCCGATATCTTCGCGCGCCCGGAATCGGGGCGTCGCCGTCTGGTGGTCGATAGCGATCCGGTGGAGCCGGTGACGGCATCGGTGGTGCGCATGGAGGTGCCGGCCGCCTTTGCCATGCCGCCCGCGCACGAAGAAACGCTGACCGAGGATATGGCGATCGCGCCCGCGCCCGCCTTCTCGCGTCCGTTCGACGCCATGCCGGCGCTGTCGGCCAATCCGATCCCGCTCGGCCGCGCGCCGTTCGCGCCGCCGGAAGACGCTATATTCGAGCCCTGGGAAGAAGAGGCAGTGGCGGAATTTGCCGCTTTCGACGAAGAGCTGACCGATATCGCACCGGAGCCGATTGTCGAGCAGGCCCCTGCCTTCGTCCCGGAACCGGTGATCGAAGAACCGATCCAGGCGTTCGATCCTGCGCCCGAGCCTGCACCTTTCGTTCCGAGGGCGGAGGCGTCGCCCGCTCCGAGCGCGCGCAGCATCGACAGTCTGTCGATCACCGAACTGACCGAGCGGCTGGAGCGGGCGCTGGTCCAGCGTGGCCGACCGGCGACCGCGCCGCGCGTCATCGCTGACATGCCGATCGCCTCGGCGGTGCCGGTGCGCGAGGCGGTGTCGGAGGATGTCGAGGATGCGCTGCGTGCCGCACTCGGCACGCTGCGCACCATGACCGGGCGTCCCCGCTAAACGATCAGGCTACCAGTCGCGGATGGTGAGGGCGGACAGTTCGATCCATTCGCCTTCCGCGTCGCTGCGCAGGTCGTCGATCACCATGTCGGCGACGAAATGGCCTGGCAATGTCCATTCGGCATCCTGCAATTCGCTGGCCAGCGCCTCCTGGCGCGCGCGCAGGCCCCCGCCCGCCACCCGCAACAGGATGACATGGCGGCGTCCTTCGAACAGGGCGCTGGCCCAGGGGCGGCTGACAGCACGCTCGACCGTCGCCGGCTCGCCGATCCGGGCGATCAGCTGGACCAGCAACTGGGCCAGTGGATCGGCCTCGCGCCGCTCCTTTTCTCGATTGCGGATCAGATTGGCGTTCCTCCGCAGCATGTCGGCGCTTGTCATTGGCCTAGGCTCCTGCGATATTCGTTCATGAAATGTTCTACGCGTCTCTTTACTCGATCACCCGGATCGCGCCCCATGCGCAGGTCGAAGACCAGGCGCGGATCGCGCACGGCGTCGCGACCGAAACGGGTCGGCGCGATCTGATAGTCTCGCAGGAATTTCTCGATCGTGCGCAACAGCATGGACGGACCTCTCCTTTGTCGAGCCGATTCGCCCCCCTGCGAATCAATAGGCAATTTCCTATTTCATATTCATTTTCCTACTTGTCTAGGAAAATTCCTATCATTATGGATGCAACATGGATGAAGCGCAGGACGCCCGGACTGCCCTCGATCGGCTGATCGTCGAACGCGGGGAAAATTATGCCGATCTGTCACGGCTGATCGGGCGCAATCCCGCCTATATTCAGCAGTTCATCAAGCGCGGCACGCCGCGCAAGCTGGACGAGGCGGATCGCCGTATTCTGGCGCGCTATTTCGGCGTGGCGGAAACGATGCTGGGCAGCCCGGTGCCGGTCGGCGCACCGATCCCGCGTGTGCGCGGCCTGCCGGCGGTGGTGGCAGTGCCGCGCCTGTCGCTTGGCGCTTCGGCCGGCGCGGGCTCGCTGGATGAGGATGAGCGTACCGCGGGTGTGATGGCGTTCGACGCGCAATGGCTACGGCATCTGGGCGTGCGGCCGCAGCGCGTGTCGATCATCCGGGTCGATGGCGAATCGATGGCGCCCACGCTCAACGATGGCGACGACATCATGGTCGATCATGAGGATGACGCCGATCGCCTGCGTGACGGCGTCTATGTGCTGCGGCTCGACGGCGTGCTGATGGTCAAGCGGGTGGCGATGGGGCCGTTGCGCGGCCGGTTCAGCGTATTGAGCGACAATCCCCATTATCCCGACTGGACCGATATCGATCCGGCGATGGTGGCGATCGTCGGCCGGGTCGTCTGGACAGGCAGGCGGCTGGTCTGAGAAGCCTGATCCGTCTTTGAAAGGCGCCGTGCCTTTCCTATGTACAGGAAAACAGGGGAAGGCTGGATCATGAACGATAATGGCGCGGTGATCCGCAAGGCGATCGAGTGGCGCGGTGCGCCGATGGCGCTGGCGACAGTCGTGTCGACCTGGGGATCGGCGCCGCGCCCGCGTGGCAGCCACATGATCGTCCATCAGGATGGGCGGCTGGAGGGCAGCATATCGGGCGGCTGCGTCGAGACCGATGTGTTGCAGCGCGCCGCCGAGGTGATTGCCGGCCAGCCAGGCCATGTCGCCCATTATGGCGTGGCCGATGGCGATGCGTGGGAGGTTGGCCTGCCGTGCGGTGGTGAGATCAGCGTGCTGGTGCAGCCGGTGGGGGAGGGTGGCTTTGCCCCCGACCTGTTCGACCGGATCGCGTCGGAAAGCGCGCGCGGCCGGGCGCTCACGCTCTCGACCGATCTGGACAGCGCTATCACCCGCGAAGGTGTGATCGAAGGCCAGTTCCTCAACCGCTATGATCCGCCCCGCCGCCTGCTGATCGTCGGCGCGGTGCAGATCGCCCAGTCGCTTGCCGCGTTGGCGCAGGCGATCGCCGTCACCCCGGTGGTGATCGATCCGCGCGGCCGCTTCCTGACGGCGGAGCGTTTTCCCGGCATCGAGCTGGACGATCGCTGGCCCGACGCGGCGATCGCCGCGCGCCATCCCGGCGAATCCACCGCTGTCGTGACCTTGAGCCATGACATCAAGATCGATGATCCCGCGCTGATCGCGGCGCTCGCCGCCCCGACCGGCTATGTCGCGGCGCTGGGCTCCCGGCGCAGCCATGCCGCGCGGCTTGAGCGGTTGGCGGCGCAGGGCTTCGGCGCGGACGACCTCGCCCGGATCGACGGGCCGGCGGGGCTGGACATCGGCGCGATCGGCGCCGCGGAAATCGCCCTGTCGATCACCGCCGGGATGGTCGCAGGATTCAACGCCAAACGCTGATCAAACGCTGCTGATCAGCAGCATTTTCCGCCATTCTTGCCGCTATAGCGCGCCTCCTGCCGGTTCCGGAAAAAGGCGGTGCGGTCCATCGGCGCATGGCCGGGATGATGGTCGCGCATATGGCGCAGATAGGCGTCATAGTCGGGCTGGCCGACCATCAGATGCGCCATGCGCCGCAGCGTCTGGAGAAATTGGCTCATGGCGTCGTGACCAGTTGCGCCGGAATCTCGCGCGCGGTCGGCGCGGCAAAGCGCCGGGCAGCGAGACAGGTGCGGACGGTGAAGACCAGCAATGACAGGACGACGGCCAGGAAGATCGCGACTAGCCCGGCATCGACATAATCGTTGAACAATATCTGGCGCATTTCCGCCACCGACTTGGCCGGCGCCAGCACCTCGACCTTGTCCAGCGCCGCGCTATATTTGGCGGCATGGGCCAGGAAGCCGACCTTCGCATCGGCGGAGAACAGCTTCAGGAAACCGGCCGACAGCGTGCAGATCAGCAGCCAGGCGGCCGGCACCATCGTCACCCAGGCGAAGCGGTCGCGCTTCATCCGGAACAGCACGGCGGTCCCCAGCATCAGCGCGATCGCGGCGAGCATCTGGTTGGAGATGCCGAACACCGGCCATAGCGTGTTCACCCCGCCCAGCGGATCGGTCACGCCCTGATAGAGGAAGAAGCCCCAGGCCGCGACGCACAGGCCCGTGGCGATGAAGCCGGGCAACTGGCTCTTGCTGTCCTTGAAGCTCGGCACGGCCAGCGCGATCAGATCCTGCAGCATGAAGCGGCCGGCACGGGTGCCGGCATCGACGGCGGTCAGGATGAACAGCGCCTCGAACAATATGGCGAAATGATACCAGAAGGCCTTCATCGCCGGGCCGCCGAACACATGGCTGAAGATTTCCGCCATCGCCACGGCCAGCGTCGGCGCGCCGCCGGCCCGGCTGATGATCGTATGCTCGCCGACATCTTTCGCCGTCTGGACGATGACGTCGGGACTGATCGGGAAGCCCATGGCGGTGACGGCGGCGGACACGCTGGCAGGATCGGTGCCGATCATAGCAGCCGGACTGTTCATCGTGAAATAGATGCCGGGGTCCAGGATCGACGCGCCGACCAGCGCCATGATCGCCACGAACGCCTCCATCAGCATCGCGCCATAGCCGATCAGCGGCGCGTCGCTTTCGGTCGCGATCAGCTTGGGCGTGGTGCCGCTGGCGATCAGCGCGTGGAAGCCGGACACCGCGCCGCAGGCGATGGTGATGAACAGGAAGGGGAAGAGACCGCCCGACCAGACCGGCCCGCCGCCCGCGGCGAACTGGGTGACGGCGTGCATCTTCAGCGGCGGCGCCATGATGACGATGCCGATCGCCAGCGCGGCGATCGCCCCGATCTTGAGGAAGGTCGACAGATAATCGCGCGGCGCCAGCAGCAGCCAGACCGGCAGCACCGACGCCACCGCGCCATAGCCGATCAATATCCAGCAGAGCTGCACGGGCGTGAAGGTGAAGATCGGCCCCCAGACCGGCGATTGCGCAATCGCCTGGCCATAGACGATCGCGGTGAGCAGGCCGATCAGGCCCAGGATCGACACTTCGCCGATGCGACCGGGACGGATCCAGCGGGTATAGGCGCCCATCGCCATGGCCAGCGGCACGGTGGCGGCGACGGTGAACATGCCCCAGGGGCTTTCCGCCAGCGCCTTGACCACGATCAGCGCCAGCACGGCGAGGATGATGACCATGATCATGAAGGCGCCGAACAGCGCGATCGTGCCCGCCACCTGGCCCATTTCCATGCGGATGAGTTCGCCCAGTGACTTGCCGTCGCGGCGCATGGAGATGAACAGGACCATGAAGTCCTGCACCGCGCCGGCCAGCACGACGCCGGCAATGATCCACAGCGTGCCGGGCAGATAGCCCATCTGCGCCGCCAGCACCGGCCCGACCAGCGGCCCCGCTCCGGCGATCGCCGCGAAATGATGGCCGAACAGCACGGTGCGGTCGGTCGCGACATAATCCAGCCCGTCGGCGCGGCGGATTGCGGGGGTGGGCCGGCCCGGATCAAGCCGCATCACCTCGCGCGCGATGAATAGCGCATAGTAACGATAGGCGACCAGGAAACAGCTGACGGCGGCGACAACGATCCACAGCGCATTGACCGTTTCGCCGCGCGAGACCGCGACGACCGCCAGCGACGCCGCACCCACCAGCGCAGTCAGTATCCATGGAATATGCCGGGTCATCGCTCTCTCAACGGTTCGGGATAGGGATTGGGCGCCACACTAGGCCGCTCCCCCCGAAAGACAACCGCCAGTCTGGGTTAGGCGCTTGTCGGGATTAGGGGATTCGGTCGCGCTCGTTCGTCCATCGGGTGAACAGGGCAGGAGGCATCGCATGACCGACCGGAGCAAGGACGTTTCGCGCAGGGGCTTGTTGCAGGCGGCGGCGGTCGTGGGGGCGGCACTGCCGCTGGCGGCGCGGGGCGCGACAACGGGCAATGCGACGCGCCACCAGTTGCTGCTGGCGCCCGACATCCATTATTTCAACGCCGCCAATATCGGCCCGGCCTTCCGCAGCGCGATCGCCGCGCATGCGCGCGAGACCCAGGCGTTCCAGGCCAATCCCTCACCCCAGTATCGCACCAGATATCCGGTTGCCGCCGACGCCCTGCGCGCGCGCCTGGGCAAGCGGATGAACGTCAGTGCGCAGGAAATCGCGCTCGTCCGCAACAGCAGCGAGGCGAACACGGTCGCCGTGCGCGGTCTGGCGCTCAAGGCCGGGGACGAGGTGATCCTGACCGATCACAACCATCCCTCGACCCTGGAGACATGGAAACTGCGCGCCGCGCGCGAGGGGCTGGTGCTCAAGATATTGCCGGTGCCGGTCTATGCGACCTCGGCCCAGGCGGTGGTCGACCTGTTCGCCGCCGCGATCACGCCGCGCACCCGCGCCATCTTCCTGTCGCACATGTCGAACGTTACCGGCATGATCTTCCCGCTGGCGCAGATTGCTGCGCTGACCCGACCAAAGGGCATCTGGCTGCACGGCGATGGCGCCCAGACCTTCGGTTGGCTGCGACTCGACCTGCCGGCGCTCGGCGTCGATTCCTATTCGGGCAGCACCCATAAATGGATGATGGGGCCGCTGGAGGGCGGCATCCTCTATGTCCGGCGCGAAGGCCAGGCGCAGCTCCAGCCGATCATGCTCAGCCATGGCTATTGGCTGACCGATGAGAAGAATCTGGATACCGCGCAAAAATATGAGATTCTCGGCCAGCGCGACGATCCCAAGCTGATCGCGATCGACGCGACGCTCGATGCGCTGGATGCGATCGGCGAGGCGGAGGTGGAGCGCCGCGCCTTCGCGATCGGCGACCAGATGCGCGACATGGTGCTGCGCCTGCCCGGCGCGAAGCTGGTCGGCACGACCACCAAGGGGCTGACCGGCCCGGTCATCACCCCGACCTTCGCCGGCAAGGATGTGCTGGCGATCCGCGACCATCTGTGGACCCAGGGCAAGGTGGTGGTCGCCCCGTCCAAGGCCGACGGCAAGCCGACCATCCGCTTCTCCCCCCATATCTACAACAGCGCCGACGAGATCGCCCTGATCGCCGACCTGCTGGCGAAGGCCTGACCGCTATCGCCGCCGGAATGGGCAGTCGATTACCGCGCCGGCCCATAGCGCCCACCAGATGATGACCGGCTGCAACGCCAGCCGGGGGCCATGATACCACCAGCTCAGATGCACGCCGCCCAGCGCTATGTCGTGCAGGGCATGGTTGAAATTGGCCGGCCAGACGCACAGCGCATAGAGAGCGAGCCCTATCGCGGCGGCGCGGCGCGTGGCAGGCAACATCAGCCCGACGGCACCGGCCAATTCGGCGATGCCGGTCAGGGCGACGACGGTTTGCGGCTCCGGCACCCAACGCGGCGTGATCGCCACGAAACCGTCCGGCCGCATCAGATGCGCCGCGCCCGTGACCGCATAGGCAAGCGCCAGGACGGCACGGGCGATAGCGCGCGCGGTAACGGCTACAGCTCCAACTCGCCTTCATCCTCGCCGTCCCAATAATGGGCGCGCTCGGCATGAACCTTGATCATCACCAGGCCGGGCGTATCGGCGCCCTGCGCGAACCAGCGCTCCAGGTCCGGATTCCAATGCGCTTCAAAGGCGCTGCGGTCGCGGATCAGATCGGCGCGGCCCTCGACCGCGATGAACAGGGGGCGCTGCCCGAGCAGGCCGCCCTTGCCATGGAAGGACAGGCCGACCCGTGGATCGCGCTCGATATCCTTCACCATCAGCGTGTCTTCGGTCGTGAAATAATAGCTGTCGCCGCCATAGGCGACGTCCTGATTGTTGCTCATCGGCCGGGCGCCGATCTGGCCATCCTCGGTATGGGTGGACAGCATCGCGAAATCGATTGCATCTTGTCTGCCAGGGTGGCGATGGTCTGCTGGGCCATGGTCGCTCTCCTCTTCTGCCCGGTTCAACGCTGACAGAGCGGATTCGGATGCGTCGGATTCGTCAGGATGATGAAAAGAACATATAGTGAACATAAATCCGATTCGGAGGATGTTCGCCATGCTTGCCCGCACGCCGTCGCTCTATCGCCTGATCGTGGCGCTGAAGCCGCCGACCCGCATCACGCGGCAGATCGACCATTTCGCCGAGACGCTGGCGCCCGATGCTCATCGTATCCTGCCGGCGCACCAGCATATCACGCTGGGGATTACCGACGACTGGCCGGACTATCCCTATGCGCTGGTGAAGGCGATGCACCGCAGCTTCACCGGCATCCTGGCCGATCCATTCGATCTGTCGCTGGATCAGTTGAGCGAGGGCGGCCGATCGGCCGCGCTGCGACCGACGCATGCACTGCCGCCGCTCCGGGAATTGCAGCGCAAGGTGGCGTTGGCGATGAAGCGGGCAGGGGTGGGCGCCCGTCCGGGCTGGAGCTTCAACCCGCACCAGACGCTCTATTATCGCGACGGCGCCCCGGCGACCCAGCGGATCAGCGGCTTTCATTGGCGGGTGGAGGATTTCGTGCTGCTATGCAGCCATGTCGGCCGCACCCATCATGAGCTGCTGGGGCGATGGCCACTGCGCGGCAGCGGCCAATATAGCCTGTTCTGAAGGCGCTCAGCGCTTGCGCACGAATTCCGCGCGCAGCACGAGCCCCTTGATGCCGTCATAGCGGCAGTCGATTTCCTGCGCGTCGCCGGTCAGGCGGATCGACTTGATCAGCGTGCCGCGCTTCAGCGTCTGGCCGGCGCCCTTGACCACCAGATCCTTGATCAGCGTCACCTGGTCGCCATCGGCCAACAGATTGCCGACCGAATCGCGGACTTCCACGGCATCGCCGGCGTCGGCCCTGGCCGCGGCGTCGGCCGCGCTGATCCATTCGCCGTTGGCTTCGTCATAGACATAGTCATCGTCGGCCATCGGCTTATCCCTGGCTCACGGCTTCGAGCACGGCGGCGCGCAGTTCGGGGATGCCCATGCCCTTTTCGCTCGACGTGGCGATGATCTCGGGATGGGCGGCCGGCCGCTTGCGGATCGCATCGGCGGTGCGCTGCGTCACGGCGACCAGTTCGCTCGCCTTGATCTTGTCGCTCTTGGTCAGGACGATGCGATAGCTGACCGCCGCGCCGTCCAGCATGTCCAGCATGTCGGTGTCGACATCCTTGATGCCATGGCGGCTGTCGATCAGCACCAGCGCGCGCTTGAGCGCCGCGCGACCGCGCAGATAGTCGTTCACCAGGAACCGCCACTTCTTGACCAGATCCTTGGGCGCCTTGGCATAGCCATAGCCCGGCATGTCGACCAGGCGGAAGCGCAGCGGATCGCCGACGTCGAAGAAGTTGAGTTCCTGCGTCCGGCCCGGCGTGTTCGACGTGCGAGCCAGGCCATTGCGGTTGGTCAGCGCGTTCAGCAGCGACGATTTGCCGACATTGGATCGGCCGGCAAAGGCGACCTCGTTCACCGCCATGTCGGGCAGATAGTCGAGCGTCGGCGCGGATTTGAGGAAGCTGATCGGCCCGGAAAACAGCTTGCGGGCTTCCTCGATCAGGGCGGTGTTGTCGTCTTCTGTCATATCGAAAAAATCCCCCCCTTTCGGGGAGGATTTCCTTTTCCTTACTTGGTGGCCGTTGCGGTGTTCAGTACGGGGTGGCGCTTGTACAGCCACCATTGCTGCGCCATCGACAGGCAGTTGTTGGTGATCCAGTAGACCAGCAGGCCGGCGGCGAACGGCGCCATGATGAACATCATCATCCACGGCATGATCGCGAATACCTGCTGCTGCATCGGGTCCATCTGGGCCGGGTTCAGCTTGAACTGCAGCCACATCGAAATGCCCAGCAGCAGCGCCAGCACACCGATCGCCAGGAAGGAGGGCGGGGTGAATGGCAGCAGGCCGAACAGGTTCAGGATATGCAGCGGGTCGGGCGCGGACAGATCCTTGATCCACAGCACGAAGGGCTGGTGACGCATTTCGATCGTCAGCTGCAGCACCTTGTACAGCGCGAAGAAGATCGGGATCTGGATGAAGATGGGCAGGCAGCCGGCCAGCGGATTGACCTTCTCCTGCTTGTACAGCTCCATCATCTTCTGCTGTAGCTGCTGCTTGTCGTCCTTATATTTTTCCTGCAGCGCCTTCATCTTGGGCTGCACCGCGCGCATCGCCGCCATGCTGGCGAACTGGCGCTGGGCGACCGGGAACATCAGGGCGCGGACGCAGAAGGTCAGGCAGATGATGGCGACGCCGAAATTGCCGAGCGTCTCGAACAGCCAGTGCAGCAGCGCGAAGATCGGCTGCTCGAACCAGTAGAACCAGCCCCAGTCGATCGCGCGGTCGAACAGCGGTACGCCGGCACGCTCATAGGCCTGCAGCGTCTTCACTTCCTTCGCGCCGACAAACAGCCGATTGGTCTGGGTCATCGCCTTGCCCGGCGCCAGCATGACCGGCGCCAGCGCGATGTCGGTCTGGAACTGGGTGCCTGCACCCTTGCGCATCTGGCCGGTGAAGGCGTCCTTCTGGTCGGGGATCAGCGCCGACAGCCAATATTTGTCGGTGAAGCCGATCCAGCCGCCGGTCGACTGGAAGCTCTGGCTGGCCGGACCCTTTTCCAGATCCTTGTAGTTCACGTCATAATTGGCGGCGCCGTTGAACACGCCCATCGGGCCGACATGGATGGTCCAGGTGTCGGGATCGGCCGAGGGGGCGGCACGGCTGACATAGCCATAGGATTTGACCGCGATCGCGCCGGTGCCGCTGTTCGACACCTTCTGCGCGGCCGAGATCATGTAATTTTCGTCGATGGAATAGCGAATCTCGAAGCTCTGGCCCGCGCCATTGTTCCAGCTCAGCGTGATCGGGCTGCTGGGGGTCAGTTCGGTGCCGCTGGCGGTCCAGACGGTGTTGGCGTCGGGGGTCTTGATGCCCTCGCCCTGCCAGCCGAAGCCGGCGAAATAGGCGTCCTTGGTGCCGCTCGGGCTATAGAGGCGGATTGCCGGCGAATCCTTGGCGATCGTTTCCTTGTAGGTCGGCAGCACGATATCATCGATGCGCGCGCCCTTGAGGTTGATGGAGCCTATGATCTTGGGCGTGCGGATGGCGACGCGTGGCGTTTCCTTCAGCACCAGCGCGCGATCGCGGATCGCGGTCGATGCATCCTGCGCCGGGGCCTCGCCCGCCGGGGTCAGCGGGGTGGTCTTGCCGCCCTCGATCTTCGTCGCGGGCGGATTGGCCGCCGGGAAGAAATGTTCGGAGATATAGGGCCAGCCGAACAGGATCGCGGCGGTCAGCAGTACCGCCAGAATGATATTCTTCTTGTCGTCCACGCTATTCGGCTCCGCCGTCTATACTCGTCAATGTCTCAGGGGACCGGGTCATAGCCCGAACCACCCCATGGGTGGCAACGCATTAGCCGCTTGAACCCCAGCCAGCTACCCTTGATCGCACCATATTTGCCGACCGCCTGAATCGCATATTCCGAACAGGAGGGGGCATAGCGACAGGTGGGGGGGAGGATGCGGGACGGGCCCAGCTGCCAGGCTCGCGCGATCAGGATCAGCAGCCGGGCAATCATGCCGGCTGGCCGGTCTTCGCGGCTGGGGACGCGGGACGGGAATCGCCCTTGCGGCGGGGCGGGCGGCCCTGGCCTTCGGGCCGGGTCAATATCTTGCCCAGCGCCTTTTCCAGTTCGCCGCGCAGCAGCGCGAAGTCGCGCTCCACGCCCTCGGCACGGCCGATCAGCACATGGTCGGCACCAGCCACACCATGCACAGGCAGCAGTTCGCGTGCCAGGACGCGAAAACGGCGCTTCATCCGATTGCGGATGACAGCGCCGCCTATCTTCTTGGTCACCGTGATGCCGATACGCATCGCCGGATCGCCATCGCCGCGCTCACGCACCAGCAGGACGAATCCCGGCATGGGCGCGCGTCGGCCCCGATTCGCCGCCAGGAAATCCGCGCGCTTGCCCATGATGGCAGGCGCGGCCGGCGGCGTCAGGTCGCTCAGGCGCTCAGGCTCTTGCGGCCGCGGGCACGACGGGCGCGCATGATGTTGCGGCCACCGGGGGTCGCCATGCGAGCGCGAAAACCGTGACGGCGCTTCCGAACCAGATTGCTCGGCTGAAAAGTGCGCTTCATCGTTCATTCCTCAAACAAACTAGAGAATCAGGTATGACAAAAAAGGGCCGCCACACGGGGCGACCGCAAGTCAGGGGCCGTCCGATAGGGAAATGGGGCGGGGAAGTCAATGGCGCTGCGCCGCGCTTCCCCGCAAACCCCTGCTTATCGCGCCCGAACCGCCGTCAGGCTTATTTCCCGCGGGCGCTCGTCACCGCGTCCTTGAGCGAATCATAGCCGACTGCGCCGTTCAGCACCTGGTTGCCGATGACGAAGGTCGGCGTGCCGCTCGCCTGCAGCTTCTGGGCGAGGGCGATGTTCGACTGCAACTCGGCATCATATTTGCTCGACGCCATCGCCGCTTCGGCATCGGCCTTGGTGATGCCGGCCTGGGTGGCGGCGCCGATGATCGATTCGCGGGTCACCTTGCCGGCGGCATAAAGCGCTTTGTGATAGGCCATGTAGCGATTGCGTTCGGCCGCCAGCAGCGACACCTTGGCCGCGTCGGAACTTTCCTCCGACAGGATCGGCAGTTCGCGATAGACGATCTTCACCTTGGCGTCGGCGCCGACCAGCTTGGCAAGGTCAGGCAGCGAGGCGCGGCAATAGCCGCAGGCATAGTCGAAAAACTCGACCACGGTGACATCGGCATTGGCCGCGCCTTCCCATGCGCCGGCATAGGGCGTTTCGATCGTCTGGCGATTCGCGTCGATCGTGCCTTCCATCCGCTTGGCCTGCAGCTTCTCGATCGCCTGCGGGATGATCTCGGGATGCTCCAATATATAGTCGTGAACGATCTTTTCGATCGCGGCCTTGTCGCCGGTGGAGACGCTGCCGGGCGCCTGCACGGCAAGGGCGGTGCCGGCGGCGCCAGCGATCAAGGCGAGGGCGCCCAGGGTCATCTGCATTTTCCTGTTGGATAGGGCCGCACGAAAGCTGGGCCGGGTCTGATCTGTCATCTTCTCTTCCGCTTCTGCTCGACGGCAGCCCGCGAGACCATCGCGATATCCTGCGCCCGCAGATAGTCAACCGTTCCGGGCTTCAATCCCTGCATTGCCGCGTCCGCACTTCGCAGTGCCATACTGTCCTGCCCGATCATCGAAAAGCGCTCGGCGCTGGCCAGCGCGGCGCGGGGCGTGTCCCCGCGATGCTCGTAGACGACGCCCAGTTGATACCAGGCGAAGGGATTTTCGCGGTCCCGCGCGATCGCATTGCGCAGCACGGTCTCGGCCTCGGCGTAATTTTTCTCATCCTCGGTCGCGATCAGCGCATGGCCCAGCAATACCGCGATCAGCGGTTGCTGCGTCTTGGCGACGGCTTCGCGCAGCGGCGGGATCGCCTCGCCAGGCCGCCCGCTCTCCAGCAGGATCTGGCCCTTCAGCTCCAGGAAATAGGGATCATGCGGCGCCGCCGTCAGCAGCGCGTCCGCCTCGCTCAGCGCCTTCTCGGGATAGGCACTTTTATGCCAGGCATAGGCGCGCGCATAATGGGCCGGGATCGACCGGTCGCTCTCGGGATATTTGAGCAGTGTCTGCTGCGGCTCCGATACGAAGCCGATCAGCTTCGCCTTGATCCGCTCGAACCGTGCTTCCAGCTGGGGATTGGGGGGCGTGTCCCAGGCCGGATCGACCGTATAGACCTCGCGCAGCACATTGATGCGCTCGCCCGACAGCGGGTGGGTGCGGCCATAGCTGTTGTCCTGCGGGATCGCGAGGCGATATTCCTGATTCTGCAGCTTCTTGAAGAATTCCAGGCTGCCCTTGCCGCTCAGATGCGCGGCAC
The DNA here is from genome assembly GCF_056859495.1 of Sphingobium sp. L-44. Taxonomy (NCBI): domain Bacteria; kingdom Pseudomonadati; phylum Pseudomonadota; class Alphaproteobacteria; order Sphingomonadales; family Sphingobiaceae; genus Sphingobium; species Sphingobium sp. L-44. Next base: position 91,926 of record NZ_JBSXOQ010000080.1, read on the forward strand.
TCAGATAGCGCGCGCCGGCAAGGTCGGCGGAGCTTTCCTGCGCACGGGAAAAGGCGAGATATTTGGACATGCCGACCTGCTGGCCCAGGCCCATGATGCCCATGCCGGCCTCCGCGCCGCCCGCTGCGATCGCCGCCGCGCCCAGCACCAGGCTCAACAAGGTGATGCTGGTCGCTTCCTTGATGCCGTCGGTGCGGATCACATGGCCGCCCTCGATATGGCCCAGTTCATGCGCGACCACGCCCTGCAACTGGTTCACATTATCGGCCTGCGCGATCAGCCCGCTATGCACCCAGACATATTGGCCACCCGCGACGAAGGCATTGATCTCCGGATCATTGATCACCATCACCTGGACATTGCGCGGCTGCATGCCCGCCGCCTTGACCAGATCGCCCGACATGTCCGCCATGAAGGCTTCGGTCTCGGCATCGCGCAGGATGCTCTGGGCCAGTGCTGGCCGCGCCATCAGCATCAGCGACCCCAACAGGAGCGCGGCAAGGCGCAGCCACCGCGTCATCATGCAAAGCCTTGATGGGGAAGGGGAACAGGCATTGGCCCGATTTATGCCCTTCTCGCCCTGAACATCAAGTGAAGCCACGAAAAACGCCGCCATCCGACCCCTGGGGCTGGATGGCGGCGTTTTTCATTCAGGCCTGTGCCCTGGCCTTACTGGCCGAAGGTGCGCTGCCACCAGCCACGGCGCGGCTCGCCATTCTCGTCGCTCTCCGCCTCGGCGGCAGGGTCGGCGGTGACGGCTTCGCTGGCCGGTGCCTCGGCGGGTGCGGCTGCGACTTCGGTCACGGCCGGCGCGGCCTCGACGGCGGCTTCCTCGGCGACCGGTTCGACCTTCTTCTTGCGGGTGCGCTTGGGCTTGGGCTTTTCGGCCGCTTCCTCGGCAACCGGCTCGGCGGCGGGCGCTTCGGCAACAACCTCGGCCGGGGCCTCGGTCGCTTCGACAACAGCCGGTTCGGCCGCCGCGTCCTTCGCCTTGCGGGCACGGGGACGACGGCGCGTCTTGGGCGCTTCCTCGGCCGGGGCTTCGTCCGGCGCCGCTTCGGCAACCGGAGCCTCTTCGGCGGGCGCGGCCGCTTCGGCTTCGATCACCATTTCAGCGCCGTCCTCGCCAGCGGTCTCACCGGCTTCGCCACCTTCGCGACGGCGGCGACCACCGCGGCGACCGCGGCGACCACGACGGCGGCTGCCGCCTTCGTCCTCGCCTTCGGCGGCCGGTTCCGCGGCAACAGCCTCGGCATCGGTCTCGACCTCGGCCGTTTCCTCACCTTCCTCACCGTCTTCGGCGCCATTGTCTTCGCCGGTTTCGCCCGGCGCATCATCGCGCTGGCCACCACGACGACGGCGACGGCGGCGACGGCGGCGACCGCCTTCGCGTTCCTCGCCCCGGTCACCACGCTCGCCACGCTCCTGGCGTTCGGGCGCGGCTTCTTCCTCGATCTCTTCCTCTTCTTCCTCTTCCTCGATCACGTCGAGGTCATCCTCTTCCTCCGCGAGCGGGGCATAGGTGACGACGCGTTCGGGGCGCGGACCGCTGGGTTCGACCGACATACGGGCGCCCTCGATCTCGCCATCGGGCAGGACGACGATGCGCACGCCATAGCGCTGTTCGATCTCGTCCAGTTCGCGGCGCTTGTTGTTGAGGACGTAGAAGGCGGCTTCCTGGCTGGCGCGCAGGGTGATGACGCTGCCACGGCCACGGGCGGCCTCTTCCTCCAGCATGCGCAGCGCGCCCAGGCCCGCCGACGATGCGGTGCGGACCAGGCCCGTGCCTTCGCAATGCGGGCACTGGCGGGTCGATGCTTCCAGCACGCCGGTGCGCAGGCGCTGGCGGCTCATTTCCATCAGGCCGAAGCCCGAAATGCGGCCGACCTGGATGCGGGCGCGATCGTCCTTCAGCGCCTCCTTCATCGCCTTCTCGACCTTACGGATGTTGGAGTTCATCTCCATGTCGATGAAGTCGATGACGACCAGGCCTGCCATGTCGCGCAGGCGCAGCTGGCGGGCGATTTCGCGCGCGGCCTCCAGGTTGGTGGCGACGGCGGTCTGCTCGATGCCATGCTCGCGGGTCGACCGGCCCGAGTTGATGTCGATCGACACCAGCGCCTCGGTCGGGTTGATGACCAGATAGCCGCCGGACTTGAGCTGCACGACGGGGTTGTACATCGCCGCCAGCTGATCCTCGACGCTGGCGCGCTGGAACAGCGACACCGCGTCGGCATATTGCTTCACGCGCCGGGCATGGCTCGGCATCAGCAGCTTCATGAAGTCCTTGGCGGCCTTGTAGCCATGCTCGCCCTCGACGATCACTTCCTCGATATCCTTGTTATAGATATCGCGGATCGCCCGCTTGATGAGGTCGCTGTCGTTATGGATCAGCTCGGGCGCGGCGGCGCGCAGCGTCTTCTCGCGAATCTCGTCCCACAGTCGGGCGAGATAGTCGAAGTCGCGCTTGATCTCGGGCTTGGTGCGCTGCAGGCCGGCGGTGCGCACGATGCAGCCCATCGACGAAGGCAGCGCCATTTCGGCGATGATCGACTTCAGCCGCTTGCGGTCGGCCGCATTGCTGATCTTGCGCGAAATGCCGCCACCATGGCTGGTGTTGGGCATCAGCACGCAATAGCGACCGGCCAGCGACAAATAGGTGGTCAGCGCCGCACCCTTGTTGCCGCGCTCTTCCTTGACGACCTGCACCAGCAGCACCTGGCGGCGCTTGATGACGTCCTGGATCTTGTAGCGACGGCGCAGCGCCATGCGCTTGCGGCGCAGCTCGTCGGCCGCGTCGTCGCCCTTTTCGCGCTTGCGTCGGTTCGGGCGGCCGCCTTGGTTGCTTTCGCCTTCGCTGGCTTCGGCTTCGTGGGCGCCTTCCTCATCGTCATGATGGGTCGCTTCCACGACCTCGACGCCATCGTCGCCGGCGGCGTCCTCATCCTCGTCATAATCGGCACGCAGCGCGGCCTCTTCCTCGGCATGCGCGCGTTCCTCGCGCAGCAACGCCTCGCGGTCTTCGCGCGGAATCTGGTAATAGTCGGGATGGATTTCGCTGAAAGCGAGGAAGCCGTGGCGATTGCCACCATAATCGACGAAGGCCGCCTGGAGCGAAGGCTCTACGCGGGTGACCTTGGCGAGATAGATATTGCCCTTGAGCTGCTTGTGCTCAGCGGATTCGAAGTCAAATTCCTCGATCCGGTTTCCCTTGACGACCGCGACCCGGGTTTCTTCCCGGTGGCGCGCATCGATCAGCATACGCATTGTCATTTATGTGTCTCCGGCGACGGCGGCCGCAGGCACTGGGCCGGGCCGCCGCGCGATAGTGAAGGGACGGCCGTGCGCGCGCCGGGTTCGGCGCGCGAGGCGGCATCGTCCAGGTTTGAAGGAAAAATTGCGTGTCTGCTGCGTCGGCAGGGCCGGACAGTGCGCCGGGCCGGACCATCCACGCCACAGCACCCGGTATCGGGGCCAGCGTGGAAGGAAAGTCATGCCTCATGCAGCGTCAACCTGTTGCGCATCGGCTCGAGCGACAGGCGCGCGCCGATGCAAATAATCAAGATCCGCAAAGGACCTTATTGATATGGTCGGTCCTCCCGGAATGTGAAGGGGTAGCAGTCATGGGCGCGGGGAGCAACGGTCCCTGAAAAGATTATGTCTTTATGATGACCTTGATCGGCCGGTCGGCGATTCATGCTGAAACCGATATTAACCGTCTCATTTTACCCCGTCACAACGGGCGATGCTTAATCCGAAATTCAGCGTGGGGACGCTGGACGGATAGACGTCATGAAAATGGGCTGGACGGCCGATGGGCGCGCGTTGCACAAGCAGCGCATGCTCAACATAATTGCGCTGGCAACGACGATGCTGGCCGCGACCCCCGGCGATGCCGGCGGCATCGCGGCTGTGGACGTGCAGGGCGACCGCGTCACCGTTCGGTTCGACGATCGGGTCGAGGGCGCGTCCGCCTTCCTGCTCGACGGGCCGCGCCGCATCGCGCTCGATGTCGCCGGCGCGCAGGCCGGTGCCAGTCGCTATGCCGGTTCCAATGCCGTGGTCAGCGGCATTCGCCAGGGCCAGCTCAGCGACACGATGGCGCGCATCGTGCTCGACCTGACGACGCCGGCAACGCTCGGCGATCCGCAGATCGCGGCCGACGGCAAGTCGCTCAGCTTCTCGCTCCAGAATGTGACCGATGGCCGGTTTCGTACTGCGGTGGGGCAGGGGCGGCTGCGCTTCGACGCGCCCGCCAATATGAGCGCCCGGCCGCAAAAGCGCATTCATTCGATCACCGTGCCGATCCCGCCGGTCGCACGCGGCGTCGATCTGCCCGCGATCGAGGGCGTGCGCGACGGATCGCGCCCGCTGGTGGTGATTGATGCGGGTCATGGCGGTCATGATCCGGGCGCCATCAACAAGGATAATGGCAAGCGCGAAAAGGATGTGACGCTGGCGATCGCGCAGGCGATCCGTGATCAGCTGGTCAAGTCCGGCCGGGTGCGTGTGGCGCTGACCCGCGACGATGACCGCTTCCTGGTGCTCCAGGAACGCTATGGCATCGCCCGCAAACTGGGCGCCGACCTCTTCATCTCGGTCCATGCCGATTCGGCGGACAATGCCGATGCCCATGGCGCCACCGTCTACACCCTCTCCGAAACCGCATCGGACCGGGAGGCGGCCCGGCTCGCCGCGCGCGAGAACAAGGCCGATGTGCTGAACGGCGTCAATCTCGGCAACCAGTCGGGCGATGTCTCCTCGATCCTCATCGATCTGACGCAGCGGGAATCGATGAACATTTCGGCCAATTTCGCGCGGCTGCTGCAGCGCGAGGCGGCACCCTATGTGCCGTTCCGCAGCGCCTATCACCGCTTCGCCTCGCTGATGGTGCTGAAGGCCCCGGACACCCCCTCGGTCCTGTTCGAGACCGGCTATATCAGCAATGCGGATGATGCCCTTTTCCTCTCCTCGCACGAGGGGCAGCAGGCGATCGCGCGCGGTGTCGCCCGCGCCATCGACGTCCATTTCGCCCGCAAGCTCGCCATGGGCAGCGGCCGGTCGGGCGGCTGACGCGCCTATCCGCGCATCGGTGCTGGTATTGAAGGACTTTTGACCGGGAGTCAGGATGTAGAGCCTGATTCACGCCATCGACGGAAACGCAAAGCGCTTCCATCTCAGGCGATCAGGCTCTAGAGCCTCTTCCACCATGGAAGAGGCCCGTTCCAATCCGCCCGCATCGTCCTTCGCCTATCGCCTGCGCCGTGGCGCCGGGGGCATTGCCGACCGGTTGAAGCCCTTGTGGCAGCGCCGCTTGTTCCGCTGGGCCGCGATCCTGCTCGGCGGCTTCCTGCTCGCCATCTTCCTGTTCTGGCTGATCTTCGCGCGCGGTCTGCCCGACGCGGCGACGCTGCTGGAATATGAGCCGCCGCTGCCGACCATGGTGCGCGACATCAATGGCCAGCCGGTCCACAGCTATGCGCGCGAGCGCCGGGTCCAGCTGCAATATAGCGATTATCCCCAGCAGCTGATCCACGCCTATCTGGCGGCGGAGGACAAGACTTTCTTCGAACATCATGGCGTCGATATTCCCGGTTTTGCCGGCGCGGTGTTCGACTATGCCAGCAAGCTCGGCTCGGGCCAGCGCGCGCGTGGCGGTTCCACCATCACCCAGCAGGTGGCGAAGAATCTTCTGATAGGCGATGAATATTCGCCCACCCGCAAGGTGAAGGAGATGATCCTCGCTTGGCGCATGGAAAATGTCCTGACCAAGCAGCAGATCCTCGAACTCTATCTCAACCAGATTTTCCTCGGCCGGAACGCCTATGGCGTGCAGGCGGCGGCGCGCGCCTATTTCGACAAGGACGTCGCCGATCTCCAGCTGCATGAAATGGCCTATCTGGCGATCCTGCCCAAGGGGCCGGCCAATTATCGCCCGGAAAGCACCACCGGCCATGCCCGCGCGATCGACCGTCGCAACTGGGCGCTGGGCGAGATGGAGAAAAATGGCTGGATCAGCGCGGCCCAGCGCGACGCCGCCATCGCCCTGCCGCTCGGCACCGTTGCCGCCCATGGCTCCAGCTTCGACGCCAATGCCGGCGGCTATTATATGGAGGAAGTGCGCCGTCGCCTGATCCAGCAGTTCGGCGAAAAGGCGGAGGATGGCCCCAACAGCGTCTATGCCGGCGGCCTCTGGGTGCGCAGCCCCTATGATCCGGTCGCGCAGGACCATACCCAGACCGCGCTGCGCAACGGCCTGCTGCGTTTCGGCGCCGGGCGCGGCTGGTCCGGCCCGGTCGGTCATATCGACCCCGACAAGGGCTGGGAACGCGAACTGGCCGCCAGCTTCATCAGCGTCGATTATGCCGGCTGGCGCGTCGCCGCCGTCATCAGCCGCGACCGCAGTGGCGCGCAGATCGGCTTTGCCGACGGCACCACCGGCACGCTGCCCGCCAGCCTGGCGCAGCTGCCCTATCGCCGCACCGGCGGCCCTGCCATCTCGGCGATGAAGCCGGGCGACCTGATCATCGTCGCCCGCGACGGCGCCAGCTGGGCGCTGCGCAACATTCCCGAAGTGTCGGGCGGCATGGTGGTGGAGGAAGTGCATTCGGGCCGCATCCGCGCGATGCAGGGCGGCTTCGACTATCGCCTTTCCTCCTACAACCGTGCGACCCAGGCCCAGCGTCAGCCCGGCTCGACGATCAAGCCCTTCGTCTATGCCGCCGCGCTCGACAATGGCATGACGCCGGCCTCGATCATCGTCGACGGCCCCCTGTGCGTCTATCAGGGCGCCGGCCTTGGTCAGAAATGCTTCCGCAACTTCTCGGGCGGCAGCGCCGGGCCGCAGACGATGCGCTGGGGCGTCGAGCAGTCGCGCAACCTGATGACCGTGCGGGCGGCCAGCCAGACCGGCATGGACCGGGTCGTGCGGACCATCAAGAATATGGGCATCGGCGACTATCAGCCCTATCTGTCCTTCGCGCTCGGCGCGGGCGAGACGACGGTGGAGCGCATGGTCAACGCCTATGCCACGCTCGCCAATCAGGGGCGGCAGTTCGCGCCCAAGCTGATGGACTACGTCCAGGATCGGCGCGGCAAGGTGATCTGGCCCGAACGCTGGCATCCCTGCGACAATTGCAACATGGCCAATTGGGACGGCAAGCCGATGCCGCGCTTCGGGTTCGAGGGGCGTCAGGTGATGAACCCGATGACTGCCTATCAGGTCGTTCACATCACCGAAGGCGTGATCCAGCGCGGCACCGCGACGGTGCTGGCGGACCTCAAGCGCCCGCTGTTCGGCAAGACCGGCACCACCAATGGCCCGACCAATGTCTGGTTCGTCGGCGGCTCGCCCGACCTCGTTGCCGGCGTCTATATCGGCTATGACCAGCCCCGCAGCCTGGGCGGCTGGGCACAGGGCGGCCGCATCGCAGCGCCGATCTGGAAGGAGGCGATGGCCCCGATCCTGGAGACCATGCCCAAGACGCCGTTCATCGCCCCGGCCGGTATCCGCATGGTCGCGATCGACCGCCGTTCGGGCAAGCGCGTCTATGGCGCCTGGCCGACCGACGAGCCCAAGCCGGCCGTCATCTGGGAAGCGTTCAAGCCCGAATCCGAACCGCGCCGTACCATCCGCAAGGAAGAGGCGGAGGCCCAGGCCAAGGTCGCGGCCAAGGCGGATGCGGTGCGCACCCGCCAGCGCAACGACGCCGACTTCCTGCAGGATCAGGGCGGCATTTATTGAAGGGGCGGGCGCGTCGGCGCCCGCCCTCTTATCCTCAGCAGTGGCGTGAATTGGCGTCGCGGATCGACAGGCTGGTGGCGCCGCGCCGGCCCTCCAGCGCCTGCGCCAGCAATATCTGGGTCGATCGCACCGCATAGCAGAAGGCGCAGGCGATCGCGTCGCTGCAGGCATAGGGAACGGGGCCGGTCCAGCGTGCCTGCAACAGGTCGATCAGCAGATTCTCGTCCTCGCTCAGGCGCGGCCCCCGGCCGGTGCGCAGCCCATGGCCGGTCACCTGCTCGCCCAGCCGCAACAGGCTGTCGAGCGCAGGGGAAAGCTGTTCGCAGCCATAGCGCCGCAGCCGCAGGTGCAACTGGGCCATCGCCGGCCGATGTCGGCGTCGCGCCGCTGCCCAGCAACGCACGGCGTCGAGCAGGATATAGAGGGTGGCCGGGCTGTGCGTCGCCGGCATGGGGGTGGTCGGGTTCATGGGATCGCCTTTCATGGAAAAAGGTTTTCCCCCTTGATGCGCCGTCCTCGATCGGGGCGGTCTGCGCCATCGGGCTAAGATGCCATTATGTCCGGCAGATTTCGGACCGTTACCACGCCGGCCCTCCGGCGGATTGATCTTCCCAAAAAGCCCGGCCTGGGATAGGGGCAGGCGTTTGATGCGTTCGGGTAGCTGACGCTGGACGCCACGAGATTCTGGAGACCTCCCATGCGCGCCGAAGCGCAGCAATATATCGACCGTATCGACGCCGCGCTGGACCTGCTGCGCCGCTTCCTCGACTGGGACCGTGCGCTGCGCCGGCTGGACGAGCTGAATGCCCGCGTCGAGGATCCGACCCTGTGGGACAATGCCAAGCTGGCGCAGGAGGTGATGCGCGAGCGCACCCGTCTTGACAGCGCAATCGGCGCCACCCGCGCGATCGAGGCGGAAAAGACCGACAATGCCGAACTCATCGAAATGGCCGAGGCCGAAGGCGATGAGGATATGGTCTCCGAAGCCATCGCCGCGCTGAAGGCGCTGGCCGAGCGCGCCGACGAGGACAAGATCAAGGCGCTGCTGGCGGGCGAGGCCGATGCCAGCGACACCTATCTGGAAATCCACGCCGGCGCCGGCGGCACCGAAAGCCAGGACTGGGCCGAAATCCTCAGCCGCATGTATCGCCGCTGGGCCGAACGGCGCGGCTACAAGGTGGAACTGGTCGATTATCAGGCGGGCGAAACCGCTGGCATCAAGTCGGCCACCTTCCTCATCAAGGGCGAGAATGCCTATGGCTATGCCAAGACCGAAAGCGGCGTCCACCGCCTGGTCCGCATCAGCCCCTATGACAGCGCCGCGCGCCGCCACACCAGCTTCTCGTCGGTCTGGGTCTATCCGGTGATCGACGACAATATCGATATCGAGGTCAAGGAATCCGACCTCAAGATCGACACCTATCGCGCCTCGGGCGCGGGTGGTCAGCACGTCAACACCACCGACTCCGCGGTCCGCATCACCCACGTGCCCTCGGGCATCATCGTGGCGTCGCAGAATGACCGCTCGCAGCATAAGAACCGCGCTACCGCGATGAACATGCTGAAAGCCCGCCTGTACGAGGCGGAACTGCGCAAGCGCGAGGAAGCGGCGTCGACCGACTATGCCGCAAAGACCGAGATCGGCTGGGGCCACCAGATCCGCTCCTATGTGCTCCAGCCCTATCAGCTGGTGAAGGATCTGCGCACCGGCGTCACCTCGACCGCGCCGGACGATGTGCTCGATGGCGCGCTCGATCCGTTCATGGCCGCTGCCCTGTCGCAGAAGGTCACCGGCGAGAAGGTCGATGTGGAGGATGTGGATTAATGATCCACCGGCAGGTGGCCGCATTGGGGGCGTCGCTCCTGCTGGCTGCCTGTGGCCAGTGGTCGGGCGGCAATCAGTCGGAACGCGCGGCCGGCGCCGCGTCCTTCCCTCGCGCCGATCGGCCGGTGGCGCCGATCGTGTCGACCCGCTGGTCGAGCGAGGAAGCGCGCGACCGGGTCAATGAGGCGGAGGATATCATGGACCGGGCCGGCATCCGGCCGGGCATGACCATTGCCGACATTGGTGCTGGCGAGGGCTATTATACCGTGCGCCTGGCCAAGCGCGTCGGCGCCAGGGGCCGGGTGCTGGCCGAGGACATCCTGCCCGAGGTCATAGATGCGCTCAGCCGTCGCATCACCCGCGAAAACTGGACCAATGTCAGCGTGAAGCTGGGCGCGCCGGAAGATCCCAAGCTGCCTGAAAACAGCTTCGACCGCATCTTCATGGTCCATATGTATCATGAGATCGCCGAGCCTTATGCCTTCCTGTGGCATCTCAGCCCCGCGCTGAAAGCCGATGGCGAACTGATCGTGGTCGATGCGGATCGGCCGACCGACCAGCATGGCACGCCCCGGCGCCTGCTCACCTGCGAACTGGCGGCGATGGGCTTCCGGCTGGAGGAGATGATCGCCAAGCCGACAGCCGGTGGCTATATGGCCCGCTTCCGCCGCAGCACTGCCCGACCCGATCCGTCCAGCATCGTCCCCTGCGCGCTGCGTGGATAGGGGCCTGCCCAGTCCGGTTCGCGACGCGACAGTTTCATATCCGCCGAAGTTCACACCGTTATCGGGGTGATTCACCCTATTTGCGGCAGATATGCGCCTGCCGCGCGCCGGTGGCGCGCCTGCAACGCGACAGCCGGGCAGAACGCGACGCGTCGCTGACGCGCGCCCGAAGCGACAGTGACGCGACAAGGGCGCGCCAGTCAGGCGTCGGCCAGCCATTGGCGGGATGTCGCGCATGGATTGGCGGGCACTTTCGTCCATGGACAAGGGTGGAGCAGAGAATGACCGAATAGGAAAGGGCGGCTGACGACTGTTTTCCCCCGTTCCTTCTCCCTTGGAGGGGGAAGGATACGAAGCCTTGCCGCATAGCGGCTAGGCGAAGTTGGATGAGGGGGGCTATGTTGCTCCATTCATGCGAGGCGGCATCCCCCTCACCCAGCTACGACTAGGCAGCAAGCTGCCAAGTCTGCGCAGCCCTCTCCCTCAAGGGAGAGGGGTAGAATGTCCCCTTACCACCCATATCGCGCGGATCTAGTCCCGCGTGCCGGGCTGCCAATCCCTGGCGGCGCGCACGCCGGCCCGGCCGCGTCGCGCCAGTTCGCGTTTCAGGTCCGCGGGATGGGGCGCGATCAGGAAGCCGAAGCTGACCGTGCCGTCCTTGGTCTCGACCGCATGGTGCAGCCGATGCGCCTGGACGATCCGCTTCATGTAGCGCGAGCGGGCGACATAGCGGTGGCGCACCCGCTGGTGGACGATGATGTCGTGGAAGCCGAGATAGATAGCGCCATAGGCGGCGACGCCGGCGCCCACGGCCGTTGCCCAATTGCCCCAGCCCCATTGCACCCCGCCCAGCAGCAGCAGGATGGAGGGCATGGCGAAGATCACGAAATAGAGGTCATTGGCCTCGAAGAAGCCGGTGCGGGGGCGGTGGTGGCTGGCATGGAGGAACCAGCCCGGCCCATGCATCACCCAGCGGTGCATCACATAGGCAAAACCCTCCATCAGCGCGATCGTGACGACGAAGAGCAGCAGGAGGGCGATTGGAGGCATCGGCGCCTTATAGGCAGCGGCGCGGGCCAAGGCGACCCGTAAAGACCGCATATAGAAAAGGGCCGCGATCCCCCCTGGAGAGCGCGGCCCTGGTCACCCCCGAAGGGAAGGCGGATCAGAAGGAGGCGGTGAGCGAACCGAGCACGCCGGCCTTGCTGATATTGTGGCCTGCCGACGAATAGAGCGACTTGTCGGTGTCGACATAGGATACGCCGAAGGTCAGGTGACCCCAGGTGTAGGTCGCGCCGATATTCCAGTCGGTATATTCCTTGCCGATGGTCAGGTAGCTCGGACCGAAGCTGTGGCCCAGATGCGCCGACACGCCCAGCGGGGTGTTGGGGATCGAGGCCGAGACGTCGCCGGCGAGGTAGAGATTATCTTCCTTGCCATTGCCGACGGTCAGCGCCTTCGCCTTGGGGGCGTAGTTGGCGGTCAGCTTGGCGGTGGCGGGGCCGAACGTGCCCTTGATCGAGGCATAGGGCTCGACGAAGTCGGTGTTCGCACCGGCATTGCCCGGATAGTAATAATAGAGGACGCCGACGTCGATCGTCGCGCCGCCGACCGTGGTCGAATAGCCGCCGATCAGGTCGAGTTCCTGGTCCGAGCCGTTGGCGACATATTCGTCGATCGAACTGCCCCAGGTCGAAACATAGAAGCCCGATTCATGAGTGACGGTGATGCCGCCCTGCAGCGCGATCTTCTTGTTGGTCTGCGAAATGCCGCGGAAGCGATAATCGCTGACGACGGCGGCATTGCCGGTGACGGTCACCGCGGGAGCGGGCTCATCCTGGGCCATGGCGGGTGCCGACAGCGCAACAAGAGCGAAGGCCGAGAGGCCGAGAATGGACTTACGCATGATAATCCCCTTGATGGTTCTGCGATCGTCCCGCCTGCGTTCAGGCGCCTGCCTCTATGCTTCCCCTAGGGGAAGTGGGCCAGCTTGCCTCAACAAGTTTGGCCATGCCTGCGCGCGCTGCGGCGCACAAGATATTATTGCTGTTTCATGTCTTTTACGTCTTTTATTGTTGCTACGGCGCAACAAGACGCGCGGCTGCGTTCGCCGGATGCCCGGCATATCTACATGATAAGGCGTGATTTATTGGATATTCGAACGCTGTTGCGGTCGCTCAGGACGGGGAATGGTCCGAAATGTCGGGCTCATTCATTGCTAGATCATGTCTATCCTGCGGCTGCCGTAATTCGATGATCTGGCGCGGATAGGGGACGATGATGCCCTGTGCCTTGAACTTGTCCAGCACCCGCATCAGCACGTCGGAGGTCACGCCGCCCACGCCATTTTCCGGATCGTTGATCCAGACGCGGATCTCATGCTCCAGCCGATATCGGCCGAGCGCGGTCAGCCATACCTTGGGCTCGGGATGCTTGAGCGCGCGCGGGCTTTCCTCGGCCGCTTCCAGCATCAGTTGCTGGGCCAGCGCGATGTCGCTGTCATTGCTGATCCCCACCGGGATGCGGACGCGGATATTGCGGTCGGAATAGGACCAGTTCTCCACCTCCTGCGTCATCAGATTTTCGTTGGGGATGAGATGTTTCTTGCCGTCGCGGGTGATGATCGACACGGCGCGCACGCCGATCTTGCTGACCCAGCCGAAACTGTCGCCGACCGCGATCACGTCACCCGGCTTGATCGACCGGTCCATCAGCAGGATGATGCCGGCGATCAGATTGCCGACCGTCTTCTGCAGGCCGAAGCCGACTGCCAGGCCCAGCGCCCCGGAAAAGACGGTGAAGGCGGTGAGGTCGATGCCCAATATGTCGATGCCGATGAAGAAGGCGGCGATGATGACGGCGATGCCAGCCAGCTTCTGGCCCAGCAATTTCTGGGTCGGGTCGAGATCGGGCGCCTTCTGGATGCTGCGCCGGATCAGCCGGTTGGCAAGGCGGATGCCGGCAAGCAGCGCGACCAATGTCGCCGCAACCGACAATAGGTCGAGCAGGCTGATCCGCCGCTTGCCCAGCGTCAGCGCGACATCGTCGAGCATCGACCCGACCGGCGCGATGCCGCCGCTGCTGCCCGATATCACCATGACGAACAGCAGCAGGGCGAGCGGGGTGATCGCCCAGCGCGGGAAGCTGAGCGCCTGCAGCAGATGCAGCGCGAACAGGGCGACGGCGAGGGCGAGCGCGGCGCCCAGGATCAGATGGGCGATGCTGTCCGCCGGCCACAGCGCCAGTGCCGTCGCGAACAGCGGCGCGCTGATCGCATGGCGCAGCATCGGGCGGACATGGGTGGATGCCAGTTCGCTGAGGGCAGGCAGGCGTTCGCGGATGCGCGGGGCCAGCAGCCGCGCCAGGCCATAGGCCATGGCATGGAGCAGCAGCGCGATACCGACCGCGATCAGCGGCTGGGTGATGTCCGCATTGCCCGGCAGCCGGGCGAGCCATGCGGACAGCTGCGTCATCCGCGTGCCGCCCGGAAGCGGGCGAGACCGGCGTCGAGGTCGGCGATCAGGTCGGCGGGATCCTCCAGCCCGATCTGCAGCCGGATGACCGGGCCTTCCGCCTGCCATATGGTCGCGGTGCGATAGCGGGCCGGATCGACCGGCAGGGCCAGGCTCTCGAACCCGCCCCAGCTATAGCCGATACCGAAATGGGCGAGCCCGTCGATCAGCGCGGCGCGGGCCGCCTCGTCCCCGCCCTGCAGCACGAAGCTGAACAGGCCGGTCGAGCCGCTGAAATCGCGCGCCCACAATTCATGGCCGGGGCAGTCGGGTAGCGCCGGGTGCAGCACGCGGGCGACATCGGGCTGCTCGGCCAGCCACTGCGCGATCGTGAGTGCGCTCGCCTGATGCTGGGCCAGGCGGACGCCCAGGGTCCGCAGGCCGCGGCTGGCAAGCCAAGCATCGTCGGGGCTGGTCATCTGGCCGAACAGATAGGCGGACTGGCGGACCTTGGGGAACAGCGCCGGGGTGGCGGTGACCGACCCCATCATCACGTCGCTATGGCCGACAATATATTTGGTGCAGGCGAGGATCGCGATGTCGACGCCATGGGCCAGCGCCGGGAAGAAGAGCGGCGTCGCCCAGGTATTGTCGAGCAGGGTGGTGATGCCGCGATCGCGCGCGATGGCGGTGATCGCCGGCACGTCCTGCACCTCGAAGGTCAGGCTGCCGGGGCATTCCAGGAAGATGGCGCGGGTGCGATCGGTCAGCAGCTCGGCGATGCCGGCGCCGATGGTCGGATCATAATAGAGCGTCTCGACGCCGAAGGGTTTGAGCACCTGCTCGCAGAAATTGCGGGTCGGGTCATAGGCGCTGTCGACCATCAGCAACTGGTCGCCCGGCCGCAGCACCGCCATCAGCGCGCAGGCGATCGCCGCCACGCCCGAGGGGAAGAGCATCGTGCCCTCCGCGCCCGGCTCCATTTCGGTCAGCGCGTCGGCCAGGCTCCAGCTGGTCGGTGTGCCCTTGCGCCCGTAGAAGAGCCGCTCATGCGTGCTGCTGCCCGCTGCCTTCCGCAGATGGGCGACATCGTCATAGAGGATGGTCGAGGCGCGCCAGACGCCCGGACTGACGATCGCGCCGGGTTGCCCCGGCATGCCGGTCCAGTCGGCGCGGCGGCCGGCCTGCGCCAGCTTCGTCAACGGCCTTCTGCTGTCCTCGCTCATGCGGCCGGCCCGGTCGCCTTGGGCGTGGTGGGATCGAAGCCCCATTCGGACCAGCTGCCGTCATAGAGGCTGACGTCGCGCTTCCCGAGCGTTTCGAGCGCCGCAAGGATGATCGCGGCGGTCACGCCGCTGCCGCAGGTGGTGATGATCGGTCGGTCGAGATCGGTTCCGGCGTCGAGCAGCAGGCGGCGCAGTTCCTCGCCCTGTTTCAGGCTGTTGTCGGCGGCGAAGAAGGCGGAGGAGGGGATGTTGCGGCTGCCGGGAATATGGCCCGACGCCATGCCGGGGCGGGGTTCGGCCTCGGCGCCGGTGAAGCGCCCTGCGCCGCGCGCGTCGAGCAACTGCGCTGTGCCGCTATCGAGATTGGCGAGGATGTCCGCCTTGCTACGCACCTGCGTCCGGTCGAGCCGGGCGACCGCATTGCCGGGCGCGATGGCTGGCGTGCCGCTTTCGACCGGCCGTCCCTCGGCGAGCCATTTGGGCAGCCCGCCGTCCAAGATCGCAGCCGATGCGCCCAGACCATAGACGCGCATCATCCACCAGCCGCGCGCCGCGCTGTGGGTCGGGCTGTTGTCATAGACGACGATGCGGCTGTCGGCGTTGACGCCCAGTGCCTGCATGCGCTGCGTCATCAACGCGTCGGGCGGCAACTGGCCCGGCACCGGATCGGCGGGATCGCTGAGGCTCGGCAGGTCCATATAGGCGGCGCCGGGGATATGGGCCGCGTCGAACTCGGCGCGCGGGTCGCGCGGCGTGCCGGGCAGGAACAGGCTGGCGTCGAGAATGACGAGATCGGGCTTGCCGATTTCGCCGGCCAGCCAGTCGGTGGAAACGAGAATGTCCATGCGGCCCCTTTTGCCTTGTCCGGCAGGCACTTTAGGAGCGCCTGGCCGGACAGGAAAGGGAAATGCTCAGGCCGGCGGCACTTCGGCGGCGGCGCGGGCGGCCGGCCGGCGAAATTGGCGCGGCCCCTGGTCGAGGCGGAAGGGCGACAGGCGCTCGGCGGGCGGCTCCTGTTCCTGGCCGACGATGAAGGCGCGACCGGTGCGGCCGGTGCCTTCGGGCGCTTCCTCATCCTCGCCCCAGCGATAATGGGCGTCGAAGGCGGCGATCGGCACCAGCAGCGACCGTTCGCCCATCGTCACCGGCACGATCTCGTCCTGGGCCAGGCGCAGCTCGTTGGTCATGCGCACGGTTTCGCCCGGCGCGATCGAGACGATCGAATGCAGCGGCATGCCGGTTTCGCCACCGAAGAAATGGCGCAGCAACGCATCCTGTTGCGCGCCCGCATTGCCCAATATGCCGCGCACCATGATGTCGCGAGCCGGGCGATCGCCGCGATTGTGGAGCAGCAGCGTATAGCCGATGGTCACGCCGATCAGCGAGGAGCGGGCGAGGCTGATGTCGAGGCCCATCTCGATCCAGGGGCGCTCTTCGGCATCGCTGGCCGGCGCCGGCGCCACAGGCTCGGGGGCTGGTGTTGGCATTGGCGCTGCAGGGGCGGGCGGGGGCGGCGCAACGGGGGCCGGGGCTGGCCGGGGCGCTGCCGGGGCTGGCGCGCTCGCCGGCGCGGCGTCGACGTCCGCTGCCGCACGACGGCGCCGCATCAGCAGGAAGCCGGCGATCACCGCCAGCGCGGCGATGGCGGCGGCGATCCAGGGCCAGCTCAGACCCTGCGCTTCGGCGTCCGGTGCGGGTTCGGCAGTGGTGACGCTGTTGTCGGCCGTGACCGGCTCGGGCGCGGGCAGCGCGGCTGGCGGCGGCGTTTCCACCGCGTTGGCGGCATTGTCCGGTTCCGCCACAGCGGGCGCCGGGCTGGGCTGCGCTGGCGTGGCGTCGCGCGCGGCCGGGCGTTCGGTGGGGGCTGACGAGGGCGCGTTGCGCGGCGTTTCGGTTGGCGTCGGCGCTGGCGTGGGGGCCGGGCGCTGCGGTGCGGGGGCAGGCGTGGGCGTGCGCTGGGTCGGCGCCGGCGTCACCGTGGGCGCGACGATCGGCGGCAGCGACGGAGTGGGCGTCGGGGTCGGCGTTACCGTGCCCCGGAACACGTCCAGTTCCGGACCCTGACGGCGCGGATCATCGGCCGGCGGCGGCGGCGCGGCGCGCTGCAGATTGACGACCGGATCGCTGCCGGTGGCTTGCTGTGCCAGCGCGGGCGTGACTGCCAGCAGCGGCAGGGCGGAAAGGAACAGACGCATAGACCCCATGGCCCTGCCAAGGCAGAAATTTTGCTGAACGCCAGATGAACGGATGGCCTTGCGCGCCGGACCGATGACAAATTGCGTGTAATCGACTACATGCGCCCTCATGACCGATACCCCGCTCCATCTCGGCCGCGCCAGCACCCTGCCGCAGCGGCCCGAGGACGCCGTCCTCGACTATGTCCCCAATCCCCGTCCGGGCAAGCCCTATCTGGTGCGCTTCACGGCGCCGGAATTCACCTCGCTCTGCCCGGTGACCGGGCAGCCCGACTTCGCCCATCTGGTGATCGACTATGCGCCCGGCGCGACGATCGTCGAATCCAAGGCGCTCAAGCTGTTCCTGGGCAGCTTCCGCAACCATGCCGGCTTCCACGAGGATTGCACCGTCGGCATCGGCGAGCGGCTGTTCACCGAAATGCAGCCGATCTGGCTGCGCATCGGCGGTTACTGGTATCCGCGCGGCGGCATCCCGATCGACGTCTTCTGGCAGTCGGGCGAACCGCCCGCCGGCCTGTGGCTGCCGCCGCAGGACGTGCCGGGCTATCGCGGCCGCGGCTGAACCATACGGCCGTTCGTTTCGAGCTTGTCGAGAAACAGAGGCGCTTGTCGCTTCTCGACTGGGCTCGAAGCGAACGGAAAAGGGCGCTGGCTGGCCTTCTTGTTGGACGAACGCGCAACAGGCTTCGACCAACGACATTCTCTTGCGGATAGTTCACTTGACCCTCCGCGGGAAAGGGCCGATCCGGTTTGCATGTTGCGCGTGACTATGTCTCATTGCGCCATCCAAGCCGTATCGGAGTTCCTTCCCCCATGCCCTTGTCGAAAATCCTGCCGTTCCTGATGGCGGCCGCGCCGCTGGCGATCGCCGCGCCCGCGCTGGCCCAGACCGCGCCTGCCGGCCCCGCCGCCGGTGTCACCACCCAGCTGCCCCGTGGCGCCGCGCCTAGCCATTATGCGATCGAAGTGACGCCCGATGCGGCGAACCTCAAATTCACCGGCAAGGTGACGATCGACGTCACTGTCGCCACGGCCATGCCGGCTCTGGTGCTCAACGCGGCCGACCTGACCGTCTCCAGCGTCACGCTGACCCCGGCCAAGGGCAAGGCGATCACCGGTACGGCGAAGGTCGATGCCGATGCCCAGACCGTCAGCCTCGACTTCGGCAAGCCGGTCCAGCCGGGCAGCTACAAGCTGACGATGGTCTATGCCGGCATCATCAACCAACAGGCGAACGGCCTGTTCGCGCTCGACTATACCGACAATGAAGGCGCCGCGAAGCGCGCGCTCTTCACCCAGTTCGAGGCACCCGACGCCCGCCGTTTCGTGCCGAGCTTCGACGAGCCGAGCTACAAGGCGACCTTTGACCTCAGCGCCGTGGTCCCGGCGGACCAGCTGGCGGTCGGCAACATGCCGGTCAAGACGAGCAAGGACATTGGCGGCGGCAAGAAGCTGGTGACCTTCGGCACCAGCCCCAAAATGTCCTCCTACCTGCTTTTCTTCGGCCTGGGCGAACTGGACCGCGCGACCAAGATGGCGGGCAATACCGAAGTCGGCGTCATCACCGGCCGGGGCAATACCGGCAAGGCGCAGCTGGCGCTCGACGCATCGGCGGCGATCCTGCCTTATTATAACGATTATTTCGGCGTGCCCTTCCCGCTGCCCAAGCTCGACAATGTCGCGGGTCCGGGCCAGAGCCAGTTCTTCAGCGCGATGGAGAATTGGGGCGCGATCTTCACCTTCGAACGTACCCTGCTGGTCGATCCGCGCTTCACCTCGGAAGAGACCAAGCGCGCCATCTATGAAGTGGCCGCGCATGAAATGGCGCACCAGTGGTTCGGCGATCTCGTCACCATGGCCTGGTGGGACGATCTCTGGCTGAACGAAGGTTTTGCGAGCTGGATGGCGACCAAGGTCACTGACAAGCTGAACCCGGAATGGGAAGCGCTGCTGTCGCGCGTCGATGGCCGCGAGCGGGCGATGAGCCTCGACGCGCTCAAGACCACCCACCCGGTCGTGCAGAAGATCACCACCGTCGATCAGGTGAACCAGGCGTTTGACGCCATCACCTATCAGAAGGGCGAAGCGGTCATCACCATGCTCGAAGGCTATGCCGGCGAGGATGCGTGGAAGGCGGGCATCCAGTCCTATATGAAGAGCCACGCCTATGGGAACACCGTCACCGACGATCTTTGGAAGGCGGTCGAGGGCGCGGGTGCCAAGGGCCTGGTCAGCATTGCGCATGATTTCACCAGCCAGCCGGGCATCCCGCTGGTCAAGGTGGAGAGCGCCCAGTGCCAGGGTGGCAACACCATCCTGACGCTGAGCCAGGGCGAGTTTAGCCGCGACGCCAAGGACAAGGCGCCGCTCAAGTGGAATGTGCCGGTGAAGGCGCAGGTGCAGGGCGGCGAGGCGCAGCGCCTGATCCTGCAGGGCAATGGCCAGATCACGCTGCCGGGCTGCGGCGCCTATGTCATCAATGCGGGCCAGACCGGCTATTATCGCTCGCTCTATCCGGCCGCCAATATCCAGGCACTGGCCAAGGGCTTCAGCCAGCTGTCCAGCATGGACCAGACCGGCCTGATGGCGGACAATTTCCAGCTGGCGCTGGGCGGATACCAGCCGATCGGCCTGGCGCTCGACCTGGTCGACGCGGTGCCGGTCAATGGCAGCCCGGCCGTGCTGGCCGAAGTGCCCGGCTATTTGAAGAGCAGCTATGACATGCTGGAGGGCGACGCCGCCGCCCAGGCGAAGGTCGCGGCCTATGCCTCGGCCAAGCTGACCCCGGCGCTGACGGCCATCGGCTATGATGCCAAGGCCGGCGAAGGGCCGCAGGTGCCGGTGCTGCGCACCAGCCTGGTCGCGACGCTGGGCAGCATGGGCGATAAGGGCGTGGTGGCCGAGGCCAACCGCCGCTTCGCCGCGCTGGCGACCAACCCGGCCGCGCTCGACGGGCCGCTGCGCAATGTCTGGCTGGGCATCATCGCCCAGAATGCCGACCAGGCGACCTGGGACAAGCTGCGCGTGATGGCCAAGGGCGCGCAGAGCGACCTGGAGAAGAGCACGCTCTACGCGCTGCTCGGCAAGGCGAAGGACGAGAAGCTGGGCCAGCAGGCCTTGGATCTCGCCCTGACCGACGAGCCGGGCAAGACCACCAGCGCCGCGATCATCGGCCAGGTGGGCGTCGCCCATCCGATGCTGGCGGTCGACTATGTGCTGGCGCACAAGGCGCAATATGAGGCGCTGATCGACGTGTCGGCCCGCAGCCAGGCGCTGGCCCGTCTGGGCGGCGGATCGGCCGACCCGGCGATGGTGACCAAGCTCGACGCCTATGCGACCCAATATCTGACGCCGGAATCGCGCAAGGTGGTCGATCGCTCGATCGCCGCGATCAAGACCCGGATCGAGACGCGCAGCCGCCTGAAGGCGCCGACCGCGGCCTGGTTCGCGGCGAAGAAATAAGGCTTGCCTCCCCTCCCTTCCAGGGAGGGGTCGGGGGGTGGGTGGCGAGCGAAGCGAGCCTCCTTCGGAGGCTACCCACCCCTAACCCCTCCCTTGAAAGGGAGGGGGACAAGGCTGCTTATCGGGGCAGGCCGAATGCCTTGGCAATGTCATCCCAGGCGACCAGCTTGAAATTCTGCGCTGCCGCCGCGTTATGGCCATCCTGCGCAATGAAAAGCCCGCCGGGATAGGCCGGGCCGAAATCGCCCAGCATCAGTTCGATGCCGTCGGTTTCCTCCGACCCGCCGATCGCGCCGTCGACGACGCGGAAGCGACCGACATAGCTGTCGTCGGACAGGCGATAGGCGACATAGGCATTGTCACCCTGGCTGGAGACGAGGACATAGCCGTCCTTCTCGCCAATCGCGGCGATGGCGACGCCTTCGGCATCCATCACCAGATTCTTGCCATCCGCCGACGCGATCTTCGTGGGCGTGGTGGAGCCGGTCGCGCGCGCGTCGAAGCGCCACAGGCCGACATCTTCCTCCGCGACATAGAGGATGCCGGTGCGGTCATCCACGGCGCAACCTTCCGATTGGGTGCCAAGCTTCATGCTGCGGACGATCCTGCCGGCGGGCGTCGTGCCGGAGACGTCGATCGCGACCTGATTGATCGTCCCGTCTTTCAGCACGATGAAGGCGTAGGTCGCCTCCGGTGCCTTGTACAGGCAGATGCCATAGGCCTCGCCCTTGCCGGCATCGACCTTGCCCAGGGCTGTCAACTTCGCCGTCACGCTGTCGAGGCGGAACAGGGCGAGCTTGGAGTTCGCCACATCGTTGCGGTCCGAGGCCACGACCAGGATTCCGGTCTGGCCATTGATCGCCACGCCATCGCGCAGATCGACATTGTTGACCCGGCCGGCGTCCAGGAAATCGCGCGTCTTGCCGTCCAGGCCATAGACATAGAGGCCGGCCTTCTTGTCGGTGCCGACGATCAGGCTCGCGGCCGGGTTGGCGGCATTGCGCCAGATCGCCGGATCATCCGCCGCGTCGGCATTGGGCGTGCCGACCGGCGTGGTTTCGCCGCGTGCCGTGACATTCACGGCCGGCGTGGCGTTGGCGATGCGCGTTGCGACCGGCACTTCCGTCTCGGCGGTGGTGCAGGCGGCCAGCGCGAGCAGGCTGGTGAGCGACAGGACGAAGGGCTTCATCACGATATTCCTCATTTGCCGCGCGCGACGCATTTGCCGCCATCGGGGCCGATAGTGCCGGTACAGGTGCGCACCGCGATGGTGGGTTCGCTGGTGTCGGTCAGGTGATTGCCATCCGCGCCCTTTGTGAGGTCGAAACCGTCATAGAGCTTGCCCGACGCGGTATAGGTGCGGAATTTCAGGCGATCGCCGTCCACGTCCACGACCTGATAGAGTTCGGTCGCCTCCGCCGTCTTGTCCGGCTGGGTGCGGGCACGGTCATTGAGGCCATACATCTTGGAGCCGGTGACCGAGACGAGATAGACCGGCCCCTGGATCGCGCCATTCTTGCGTGCCTGTGCCGACGCCTCGCGCCCCGCTTCGGAGGTCAGGCGGCTGTAGCAATGGTCATGGCCCTGCAGCACCAGATCGACCTTGCGCTTGTCGAACACCGGCTTCCACGCGGCCTTGACCTCGGACGTGTCCTGCGGCCGGGCACAGGTGAAGACGGGCTGGTGGAACAGCACGACATTCCATTTCGCCTTGCTGGACGCCAGGGTGGCGTCGAGCCATGCGGTCTGCTGCGCCATGGTGCCGAGGTCGATTGCCGACGTGCCGTCCAGCACGATGAAGCGCACCCCCTGATAATCGATAAAATAGGTGGTCTTGAGGCCCGGCACGCCATTGTCGGGCAGCGCGAATTGCAGCGGGAAATAGGGGCCGAGCGTGCGGCTCTCGCTGCCGTCGGGCTTCACCACATCGACATATTCATGATTGCCGGTCGCGGGCAGTTGCGGAACGATCGACCAGTTATAGCCGCCGGCCTGGTTGAACTCGCCCCATTCGTCATCATGGTCGAGGTCGTCGCGCTGCGCGGCAAGATCGCCGGCATGGGCGACCAGCTCGATCCCGCCATTGGCATGGAAAGCCTGGCGGATGACGCGGCTGGCATAGGTCAGGATACCGTTCTGGATGTCGCCCAGATAGAGGAAGCGGAACGGCCTGGCCTGCGCCGCCGCCGTGCGGAATTGTAGCCACTCGCTCCAGCCCGCGCTGCCCTTCAGCCGATAGGCATAGACGGTATCAGGCGTCAGATTGTCGAAGCGGATCTGGTGATAGAGGGCCGGGCCATTGGCGCTGTCCTTGGCCGTGCCGGCGGGACCGGTCACGGTCCTTGCCTTCTCCTCCAGTGTCGGGCCGTCGACGGAGATGGCGATCTGCGCTTCGCTGGCGGTCTGGGCGGCATCGGTGCGCCAGGCGACGGCCATGCCGCGCGACGGATCGGCGGCGGGCGTCAGCATGATCCGATCGGGCAGGGTGCGTGCCGCATAGGGCGTGCCGGCGGAGCGGGGCACGGGCGGGCTGGCGGCGGTCTGGGCGGAGAGCGGCGCGGCGCTCGCCATCAGCAACATGGTCAGGAACAGTCGGGACATGGGCGTCCTTTCCGGGAAAACGGGACTTGCCGGCCGCGCAAGGGCGCGACCGGCAAGCAGGGGACATCGAACGGGATCAGAAGCTGGCGGTAATGCCGAACTTCGCGGTCCAGTTATATTCCTCATATTGCAGCAGGCGCTTGGCGCCGGCATAGTTCTGATAGGCGAAATAGGGCTCGTTGGTGGCGTTGATCCACTCGGCAAAGACCCGGACGCCCGGTGCGACGCGATATTTTGCGCTCAGGTCGAGCTGGAAATGATCGTCGACATAGCGGTCATCCTCGGCCTTGCCGCCCAGCTCATCCAGATATTTGTCACGATAGGTGCCCGCGGCGCGCAGCGAGATCGGCCCCTTTTCGTAGCCCAGGACGATGTTGAACGTGTTCTTCGACGAAGCCGCCAGCGGCACCTTGCGCGGATCGGCGATGTCGCCGTCGGTCAGCACCGTGCCCTTGGCATCGGTATAGGTGTAGTTGGCGTTCAGCAGCAGGCCGTCGAAAGGCGCCGGCAGGAAGCTGAAGACCTGGCTATAGGACAGTTCGAAGCCCTTGATCTTGGCCGTGTCGCCATTGATGTAGGTCGTCAGCTGGTTGTAGTCGACGCCATAGATGGTGCCCGCTTCCTCGATCGTCTGTTCTACGACGAAGTCCTTGATCGACTTCCAGAAGAAGCCGCCGGTCAGCGCCGCGTTGGTGCCGAAATACCATTCGGCCGACGCGTCGATGTTCCAGGCGCTATAGGGCTTGAGGTTCGGGTTGCCGAGCGTCGCCTCGCCATCTTCGTTGATGTCGAAGCGCGGTGCCAGGTTGGACAGTTTCGGACGGACCAGGCTCTTGTAGCCGCCGAAGCGGAAGACCAGGTTGGTGACAGGCTCGTAGCGGACCGTCAGGCTGGGCAGCCAGTTGGTATAGTTGCGCACGAAGCGGGTCGGCGTGATCGTGATATCCTCGACCTCGTCGCCGGTCGCCAGCGTCTGGAAGGCGCGAATGTCGTTGCGGGTCTGCTCCATGCGCACACCGGCAATGACGCGTAGCGTGTCGCTGTCCCAGCGACCCATCAGGTAGCTGGCGAGGATGTCTTCGGTCACCGAATAGTCGGACGTGGTCGAGTTGAGCAGCGTGTCGAACTCGTTCAGCTCGAAATTGGCCTGATTGTCATAGAAGAAATTGGTCGGGCCGGTATGGCTTGCCTGCGGCAGAATGTCCTGAATGCGGTAGGTCTGGCCGCCGAGCACGTCGGCCAGCGTATAATCGCCGTCATAGCCGTCATAGACATCCGACTGGAGATTATAGCTCTTCTTGCGCCAGCGCGCCTTCATGCCGGTCTGGACGGTGAAGGTGCCGCCATCGGTGGCGAAGGCACGGCTGATGTCGCCCTTGATCGTATATTCGCGATCCTTCGAGTCCGACAACGTGGTGCGTTCCAGCTCGTCAAACTCATAGTTGGAGGCATCATAGAAGGCGTCGGTATTACCGGTGACCGTGTAGCGCGGCTTCATGGGATTCGAATAGTCGAAGCCGACATTCACGCCATTTTCTTCGAAATCCGCCTGGAAGCGGGTCGGGTCGATCGAGCCATTTTCGCGCTCGCTGGCTTCCGACCAGCTACCCGAATAGGTCAGCTTCCAGGGACCGGTATTGGTTTCACCGCCCAGGGTCAGAGACTTGATACGCTGCTTTTCGAAACGGTCCTTCATCCGGCGACGGACGCGGATGCGGTCGTCCTCATCGGAGAATTGCGCGCTGGTTGCGTCGCCCGATTCCGGTTCGCCGCTCATCTGGAAAATGATGTCGCCGCGATATTCCTGATCTTCGAACTGGCTGTAGAGGCCGCGCGCGTAGAGCTTGGTGGTGTCGGTCGCCAGCCAGTCGAGGCTGAGCGAGCCGCCCAGGCGCTTACGCTGCACGTCATAGTCGCGATACTGGAGCTCCTCGGCATAGGCGATGCCATCGTCCGTCTGGTTCCAGTCGGCCGCCTCGATATTGTCGCTCTCGAACTTGCGCTTGTAATAGCTGAAGCCGCCGGCGATGCCGAAGCGGTCGGTGATGCGGGTCGAGAAGTCGACGCTGCCCTTGGGCGTCAGCGCGTCGGCATAGTCGTTATAGCTGCCTTCCAGCTTGACCGAATAGAGATCCTTCTTGCGGTCGAAGGCGCTGGTGGTCTGGATTTCGATCGAGGCACCGATAGTGTCGCCGTCCATGTCCGGGGTCAGCGACTTCTTGATCTCGATCGATTCGATCAGTTCCGAAGGGATGACGTCCAGCGCGACCGAGCGGACATCGCTTTCCGGCGCCGGCACGCGGGTGCCGTTGATCGACGCGGCGTTGAGTTCGGGGTCGAGGCCGCGAACCGACACGAAGCGGCCTTCGCCCTGGTCGTTCAGGATGTTGACGCCGGGCAGGCGGCGGATCGATTCTGCGACATTCTGGTCGGGGAACTGGCCGATCGCGTCGCGGGTCAGGACGCTTTCGACACCGTCGGCCGCGCGCTGGCGCGACAGCGTCGACGCCTGGTTGGCGACCTGGCCGACGACGATGATCGACGCGTCGACGTTCGAACCGATGCGAATGTCGGCATCGACGTCACCGGTGGCGGGCACGACGACGGTGGTGCGCACCGGATCAGCGCCGGTGTAGCGGGCTTCGATCGTGTAGGTGCCCGGTGCAACGTCGGGGAAGCGGTAGGAACCGTCACGGCCGGCTTCGGCGATACGACCATTTTCGACGATGCGCAGCTGGGTCGACTGCAGCGCGCGGGTGCCGGTGCCGTCGGACACGGTGCCGCTGATGGTGCCGGCCAGGGCGGCGACGGGCATGGCGGTGGCAAGGATGATCGCGGCGCGGCTCGCGCCACGGAACAAGGTCTTCATGGTGAATGCTCCCCTTCGGTTGGGGAGGCCATTGGCGATGAGTCCTTACGGCTTCATGGCAGTATGATTGCAATTAAAAGTCTGAAAAATGTAACTTATGTGACGTGATGCAGGGGCCACATTATGGGGCGCTCAGTCGCGCCGCCGGCCGCTGCGCCGGGATAGGCCGCCACGATGGTGCAGCTGGCCGCCTTTTTCCAGCCGAGCCATATGGTCGATGAAAAAGACGGCGCCGATACACAAGATGATGGCAATCAGGAATTCGGGCGGCATGTGGGCTCTCCAGCCTTTGGGTGATGCTGGAGAATTAAACCGCCGGGCATAGGGTTTCGAGCCGCAGGCCGGCCCATATCCATTCTATTATCGTAGGATTTTGAAGGATGGGGCGACCTTTGCGTTGGTGCCCCATCCTGATCCCGTCAGGCGAGCGGCGCGGTCGCCCAGTGGCGCAGCCGTGCATAAAGGGCGGCGATCACGCCGGCGAAGATC
Organism: Sphingobium sp. L-44; assembly: GCF_056859495.1. Taxonomy (NCBI): domain Bacteria; kingdom Pseudomonadati; phylum Pseudomonadota; class Alphaproteobacteria; order Sphingomonadales; family Sphingobiaceae; genus Sphingobium; species Sphingobium sp. L-44. The sequence continues at coordinate 118,514 of NZ_JBSXOQ010000080.1, forward strand.
AGCACCGACAGCGGCACCGCCCAATGGCTTTCGCCGACCAGCGCCAGCGGCGCGTCGCTGTCGGTCGAGGCGACGATGCCGGCAAAGGCGACGCCGAACAGGCTTTCGCCGACGATGAAGCCGGTCGCCATTAGCACGCCCATGCGCTCGGCAAATTCCGGGTTCGCCTGGCGCAGCGACCAGCGATTGTAGAAATGGCCGATCACCGCACCGACCGGGATCAGCAGTGTCAGCGCCATCGGCAGATAGATGCCCATGCCGACCGCGAGCGGGGGCAGGCGCATCTTGCCGGTCTTGCCGAGCAGTTCGTCGAGCGCGACCACGACCACGCCGATGCCGGCGCCAAAGCCGATCAGGCCCCAGTCGAGGTCGCCGCCCAGCACGCCCTTGGCGAGCGCGGAAATGAGCGCAGCCTGCGGCGCGGGCAGGGCGGTCGCCTTGGCACCGGGCGCGCCGGCAAAGCCGAAGGCGCTGTTCAGGAGGTCGAGCACCGGCGGGATCACCAGCGCGCCGAACAGCACGCCCAGCACCAGCGCGATCTGCTGCTTCCACGGCGTCGCGCCGACCAGCTGGCCGGTCTTGAGGTCCTGGAGGTTATCGTTGGAAATGGTGGCAACGCCGAACACGATCGCGGTGGTGAACAGGGCATAGGCGATCAGCGCCTGGCTCTGTTCGGGATGGCCCGAGCCGTAGATGGCGGCGAGGATCAGCGACGCACCCAGCACCGCGAGGATGCCCACGCCCGAGATCGGGCTGTTCGACGCGCCGATAAGACCCGCCATATAGCCGCAGACCGACGCGATGACGATGCCGGCGACCAGGATATAGGCCAGCGTCAGGCCGATGATCGGCACCGGATTGGCGGCGATCGGCCCGCCCTGGGCAAAGATCCACAGCAAGACGGCGATCGGTACCAGCGAGGCGAGGATGGTGCCAAAGACGATGCCGATCGGCAAATCGCGTTCGGTGATGTCCAGCGTGCCGGCGTCGCCCGACTTGCGGACCTTGGCGGCGTTGAGGGCGGAGCGGATGCCGCTGATGATCGGGCCGAGGATCTTGAGCAGGGTCCAGATCGCGGCAATGCCGATCGTGCCGGCGCCGATGAAGCGGGCCTTCATGCGGAAGGTGGTGCCGACCAGGTCGGCCAGATCCGCGCCGGCGGGCAGCGGGCTGGTGAGATAGGGGACGATGCCGACCCAGCTGATGAGCAGGCCGACGAACATGGCGGCGCCGACGGAGATGCCGACCAGATGGCCGACGCCGATCAGCGCCATCGCGAAGCTGGTCGAGACCGAGCTGGCGCCCGCGCCCAGCTTGAAGAAGGTGGCGGCTTCTTCCGCCAGGATCTTGGTCTTGGCGATGATCGAGAAGCCGGCGGCGGCGATCGAACTCATGACGATGGCGGCCAGGCCGCGCTTATTCTCTTCCAGGCCCTCGCGCGAACCGGCGCCGACTTTCAGCACTTCGGCGGCGGCGACACCCTCGGGATAGGGCAGGTCCGATCCGGTGACGAGCGCGCGGCGCAGCGGCACCGAATACATGACGCCCAATATGCCGCCCAGCGCGATGGTGCAGGCCGACAGCCAATAGGGGAAGCCCTGCCACCAGCCGATGATGACCAGGCCCGGCAGCACGAAGATGATCGCCGACAGCGTGCCGGCGGCCGATGCGATGGTCTGGACGATGTTGTTTTCCAGGATCGTGCCGGTCGCGAACAGGCGCAGCACCGCCATGGAGATGACGGCGGCGGGGATCGAGGTGGCGAAGGTGAGGCCGATCTTGAGGCCCAGATAGACGTTCGCGGCGGTGAACAGCAGGGTGATGAGCGCGCCCAATATGACGCCGCGTAGCGTCAGCTCCGCCATCGGCACGGCCTTGGCCGAATCGGTTGTCACTGCTCTTTTCCCTTCGCCAGTCGATCGATCAAGCGGCTGGTAATAATGTTGCTGGCGCTTGGATCAATCTTAAACTGGCCGGCAGGACGGTCAGGAATCGCGGCCGGTGGCCGCATCCGCCAGCACGGCATGGTCCAGATAGGCGTCGACCAGCCTGGTCCAGCGCTCGTAACCGCGCGGATTCATGTGCAAACCATCGGCACGGAACAGCGATGCATCGGGCAGGCCGTCGGTGGCGAGCAAGGGGCGGCCGACATCGAGATAATCGAACTTCATCGCCTTGCTGCGCGCCGAAACGGTCATGTTGACCGCCGCCATCTGGGGCCAGAGCGTCCAGCGGATCGGGCTGGGCTTGAGCGAGAGATAGGCGATATGCGCCCTGGGATAGTCGGCGCGAAGCTGGCGGAGCAGGGTCAGCACGTCGCGCGCGACCTTGTCCGGCGTGGCGCCGGCGGCCAGGTCATTCTCGCCGACATAGACGATGATCGAGCGTGGCTTGGCCTTGGGCAGCAGCCGTTTGTAATAATGCAGCACGTCGGGGGTGGTCGCGCCGCCAAAGCCGCGATTGACCGTACCGATATCGGTGAAGCTGCCCTTGATGTCCCACAGGCGGATGCTGGAACTGCCCAGGAACAGCGTGGCGTCGGCGACTGGCGGGCCGGCCGCTTCCGCTTTCGCAAAGGCGGCGATCTCGTTGGAGAAGGGGAAGGTCGGGTCGGCATTGGGAACCGCGACCTTGTCCGGCGCCGGGGCCTGCGTCGGCAACGGGGCAGCCTGCAACGGCCCGGCCGCGGCGAGCAGCAGGGCAAGGCCCAGCGCCGCCCGCCGGTGCGGCTCAGTGCCGGTGGCGCGGGCGCAGCTGATATTTGCCATCCGCATAATCGCCGAACAGGCCGGTGATCGCCGGGTGATCGACCGGCTCCTCGCTGTCGTCGGCCACCAGATTCTGCTGGCTGACATAGGCGACATAGCTGTTTTCGCCATTTTCGGCGAGCAGGTGGTAGAAGGGCTGCTGCTTGTCTGGTCGGGCATGTTCGGGGATCGATTCATACCATTCCTCGCTGTTGGCGAAGACCGGGTCGATGTCGAACACCACGCCGCGAAAGCCGAAGCTGCGATGCTTGAGGACATCGCCGATGCTGAAGCGGGCATGGACGACCGGCGGGGCGGTGATGCCGGTACCGATATTCTGAATCGTGACTTTCATATGACCAATTTAGGGTGCCCGCGCAGGGAGACAAGAAAAATACCGAAAAGGGTGCTTGGCAAGGATGGAATCATTCGCTAATGGGCGCCCCTCGACCCGATCGGTGCGGCATTTTTCCTTGCGGTTCAATGCTTCCGGTCTTCTGCGGAGAGGTGGCAGAGTGGTCGAATGCACCGCACTCGAAATGCGGCGTGCCCGTGAGGGTACCGAGGGTTCGAATCCCTCCCTCTCCGCCAGATCTTCGGCATAATGTCGCAGCTGAACCAAGGATTTTTAACGCTCCCGTGCCATTACACTCCGCCTGATCGAAGCTGGGGTAGGATGAATTGCGGTGGGCCAGACGAACCTGAAGCACGCACTTGAACGCAAGTACGCGCTGCTGGCAGGAGAGCTAAAGGATAAGCAGGGCGAGGTCGCCAAGATCCAGACCCTCTTCGAGCAGTTGCCGACCTTGAGCGCACGCGCGCAGCGGATCGAACGTCTGCTCGAATGCGCCGAGGAGCTGCTGAAGGAGATCGATCCGGCCTGGGCGCCTGCAAAGGTCAAGGCCGTCCGCCCGAACGTCCACAAGGCGCCGGTCGGGATAGGCCGCATCAGCAAGACGGCGCTCGACGTCATGCGACAGGCCGGCATTCCGCTCACGATCAGCGAGATCACCGATCGGCTTCTAGCTCAGGAAGGTGTCGGCGAGGTAGATCCACAGACGCGTCAGCGGATCAGGAACTCTGTGGACTCGACGCTAAGACAGAAGGCCAAAAAGAACATCGTCGCTCACGACGGGGCCGCCTTCGCACGGAAGTGGAACATCGTGTCCCGCCACTGACCCGGTCAGTGGAGGCCAGCGAAGATATCTCCGAAGAGACTGTCCACATGGTTCGCGCTGCCGCGCTGCCAGTATCCCGAGAACGACCGAGACTGTGGGGCCGCCAGGACAGCCTTCAGAAGATCATGGGTCTGCGTGAGGTGATCGACACTCCGCTTCACCTCGCGCCATGCCCCGTCACTGGCATATCGCAGCAGATAGCGTCCGGCGATGTGGTGGTGTGTGCCAGTTTCCATGCGGCGCAGACGCGAGAAGAAGCTCTCCATCTGGTTGGTGTTGATGACGTTCTTCTCACCCGTCGCATAGAGCTCGGAATGGTTGACCCGCTTTACGTCATGCGTGGCGTGAAGATCGTCCCACGCGGGCGCTTCATCAGCATACACCGTCGCCATAATGTCGATGCTTTCGGAGAGCCATGCGCAAGCCTGGTCCTCGGTGTCGAGCACACCGACGATCATCCGACCGCCTTCCCTACGCTCGCGGGCACCGACGACCACGCGCCGCTTGCCGTTGAGATTGGCCTTCAGGCGACGATCGACGCGATTGATCTTGCGGTTCTCGGGCTTGATGTAGCCGCCGAACCACCCGCCATCGATCTCGACGTCACCGGTGAGGCGTTCGTCCCGCATGGAGTGCAGGATGCCTTCGCGATACTTCTGCTGAAGCACGTAGCCGGTCTTATATTCGAAATCGACGTCGGCGGTCAGGTCGATGGCGTTGTTGCCCTTCGCCCCCTTCGTGAACGAGCGTGCCGCAGACAGCATCTGCTTGAAGCTGAGCTTGTGGTGCGCGAGCGGCGTGCCGCTCGTGATGGAGAACTGCTTGCGGCACTTGGCGGCCTTGCACTTCCAGCGACGCTGATTCTCCAAGTACCAGTGCTCGTGCGAGCCGCACCAAGGGCAGACGGGCTCGCCATCGGTCGCGGGCCAGCGCATCTTCCGGAACAGCGCTTCCGCATCCTCCTCGGTGATCTTCTCGAGCTTGGACAGCGGAAAAGTGCGCCAGGCCTTTGACTGCCGGAAATGCGAGCCGGACGCTCTGCGCGTCCTCCTTGCCTTTCCGGTATCACCTGCGCTACTCATAGTCTCGTTTATGACACCAAGACAGTGTCGGCGCAAGAGGAAAGTCGCACATGCGATACCTAGGGTTTCACAATCGGCACTCCTTGGCTGGTCAGCATCCATGAGCGTCCCACTCGGAGAGGCCGATTGGGAAGCGCTTGCGCGCAACATGCTGCGCGCCGAACTGATGAGGCGTGGCCTCAGCTACGCCCGCCTGGTCGAGGCTCTGGCCGCAATCGGGGTCGAAGAGACCGAAGCTGCGATCAAGAACAAGGTCTCGCGCGGCCGCTTCCCGTTCGTGTTCTTCCTGCAGGCCATGGTCGCGATCGGCGCCGAGTGGATGCAGGTCCCTGGTGCCGCTGCGCTGCTGGAAGGCGAGGGACTCGGCCAAGGTGGCGCCCAGGCACTCGCGAGGACTCGGAAGGATCCAACCACCTGATACCCCTGCGACCGTTTGGCCGCCGGCGTCGCCCATCCTAGAACCATCTCAGACGCAGCGGTCGAGATGAAGGACGAGAAGAGAGAGCATGACTGATAACCGAACCGCCCGAAGCACGTCCCTCGTCGACTTCATCTGGAAGAACGCTGACGATCTCTGGGGCGATTTCAAGCACACCGACTTCGGCAAGGTCATCCTGCCCTTCACGCTTCTCCGGCGTCTCGAATGCGTGCTCGAACCAACCCGCGAGCAGGTTCAGGAAACCAACGCCGCCATGGCCGACCAAGGCATCGACATTGATGTCGTGCTGCGGCAGCTGACGGGTTACCCCTTCTACAACACGTCGAACTATTCGCTGGCCACGCTGGGCGGCAGCCGCACGCGCCAGAACCTTGAGGATTACGTCAGCAAGTTCAGCGACAACGCGCGCGTGATCTTCGAGCAGTTCGATTTCGCCAACACGATCGCGCGGATGGAGAAGCAGGGCGTCCTGTTCAAGATCTGCCAGAACTTCGCCGGCATCGACCTGCACCCGGACGAAGTGCCCGAGCGGGTCATGAGCAACGTCTACGAGCACCTCATCCGCCGTTTCGGCGCCGAGGTGAACGAGGCGGCCGAGGACTTCATGACGCCCCGCGACGTCGTCCACCTGGCGATCGAGCTGTTGCTCGATCCGGATGACGAGCTGTTCGTCAACAACCCCGGCCTGATCCGCACCCTTTACGACCCGACCTGCGGCACCGGGGGCTTTCTGTCGGATGGCATGGAGCATGTGCAGAACCTGCGCGACCGCTACAGCATCGCGCCTGTCGTCGTCCCCTATGGCCAGGAGCTCGAGCCGGAGACGCACGCCGTCTGCCTCGCCGGCATGCTGCTGAAGACGTTGGAGTCCGATCCCGGCCGGGATCTGTCGAAGAACATCAAGCTGGGCAGCACGCTGTCGAACGACCAGCACGATGGCGAGCGTTTCCACTACGGCATCTCCAATCCTCCGTTCGGCAAGAAGTGGGAGAAGGATCAGGCCGCGGTTGTCCGCGAGCACAACGACCGAAAGTTCGAAGGGCGATTCGGTCCCAAGCTCCCGCGCGTGAGCGACGGTTCGATGCTGTTTCTGCTGCATCTGATCAGCAAGCTGGAGCTGCCCGAGCGGGGCGGTGGCCGCGCCGCCATCGTGCTGTCGGGCTCGCCGCTGTTCAACGGCAATGCCGGGCAGGGCGAGTCCGAGATCCGGCGCCACCTGCTCGAGAACGATTACGTTGAGGCGATTATCGCGCTGCCGACGGAAATCTTCTTCCGCACCGGCATCGGCACCTACATCTGGCTCCTCTCCAACAAGAAGCCCGAGGCGCGCCGTGGCAAGATACAGCTGATTAACGCTACCCAGCTGTTCACGCCTATGCGGAAGAGCGAGGGCAACAAGCGGCGCATGATCAGCCCGGAGCAGACGCGCCAGATCGTGGAAGCCTATTCGGCTTTCGAGCCGACGAAGACCAGCCTGATCTTAAACCATCGCGAGTTCGGCTATCGCCGCGTCAAGGTCCTGCGCCCGCTGCGCATGAAGGTCGTGGTGTCGGAAGAGGGTTTCGCCAAACTCGCCGACGAAAAGGTCTGGAACAGGCTCACCGACGCTCAGCGCGAGGGATGGACGGCGCTCCTGATGCAGCACGCCGGCGTGGAGCAGGAGGTGCCCTGGCTGGAGCCGTTCGCCAAGGCTGCCGCGAAGAGGGATGGCACGCTCGGGAAGGCATCGAAGCCGCTCACCAAGGCATTCCTGGCGGCGTTCGGCCAGCGCGATCCCGAGGCTGATCCGGTGACCGATGATGATGGGAATGTCATCGCGGATGACCAGCTCACCGACTTCGAGAACGTGCCGCTCGACACGCCGATCAGCGTCTACATGGCGGCCGAGGTGCTGCCGCATGCGCCGGATGCGTATGTCGACCAGAGCTATCGGGATGAGCAGGACGGCGAGGTCGGCGTCGTCGGCTATGAGATCAACTTCAACCGCTACTTTTACGAATATCAGCCGCCTCGGGAGCTGCATGTGATCGACGAGGAGTTGAAGACGGTGGAAGCGGAGATCGCTGCCGTGCTGGCGGAGGTGACGGAATGACGACTCGCCTTCGTTTCAAGAACTTTCTCCGTGAACGAGACGCTCTTTCCAAGACTGGACAAGAATCCCTCTTGTCTGTCTCGGAATACTACGGCGTCCAGCCTCGCGCCTCAGTTTTCTCGGAGGATCGTCAAGAAAGTCGCGCAGACAGCCTTGAAGGTTATCGCCTCGTCCAGCCTGGCGACTTTGTCATGAATTATATGCTAGCATGGCGAGGAGCATATGGTGTCTCCGATCATGCGGGCATCGTCAGCCCGGCCTATTCTGTATTCGAAGTTGATCGGAATGTCGTTGATCTACGATACCTCCATCATCGCACCCGTTCTAAGGACATGCAGGCTACGTTCCGCTGTAATTCCAAAGGGATTATGGAATCACGACTCCGACTCTATCCGGACAACCTTCTATCGATCAGCATTGAGCTTCCGCCACTACCGGAACAGGTTATCATCGCTGCCTTTCTCGATCGTGAGACAACACGCATCGACAGCCTGATCGAGAAGAAGGGTCGTTTCATCGACCTCCTTCGAGATCGACTGGTCGTAGATGCCATCCAGGCAACCGCTCCCCGTGCGGACTGGCCCTCCGTTCCTTTCTGGACGGTCGCCTCCGCCAAGAGCATTTCCGGCGTGACGGGTGAGGGGCTCTTGTCTGTCTACCTTGATCGAGGTGTGATTCCGTATTCCGAAGGGGGCGGCCTCGTTCACAAGCCAGCGGAAAGCCTGGAAAAATATCAGCTTGTCGAACCCGGCGACTTCGTCATGAACAACCAGCAGGCATGGCGCGGCTCAGTTGGTGTATCCGCCCATCGCGGCATCGTAAGCCCAGCCTACCTAATCTTCGAACTCGACGGAACGAAGATCGACCCCGCCTTCGCCAACTACGCTTTCCGCAGCAAGCCGTACGTCGAGCAGTTCATGCTTGCATCGATGAGCGTCGGCGACATCCAGCGGCAGATCAAGTGGCATCTCCTAAGGCGTGTCCCTGTGTCGCTCCCGCCGCTGGAAGAACAGCGGGACATCGCCGCCCGGCTGGACCGCGAGAAAGCCCGCATCGATCTGCTCATAGCCAAGACCGAGCGCAGCATTGAGCTGCTGAAGGAGCACCGCTCCGCGCTCATTACCGCCGCCGTCACTGGCAAGATCGACGTGCGCGGCTTCGCCGCCAAGAACATGAAGGCCGCCGCATGAGCGAAGCGCATCACGAAAAGCCGTTCGAGAACTATGTCGTCGACAAGCTGGTCGCCCAAGGATGGCTGCTCGGCGACACGAGCGGCTATGACAAGGACTATGCCCTCTATCCCGAGGATCTCGTCGCCTGGCTGAAGGACACCCAGCCGGCGAAGTGGGAGCGGCTCCTGGCCCTCAATGGCGAGAAGGCGCCGAAGGTCCTGATGGACCGGCTGGAGAAGGCGCTGGAGAAGCAGGGCACGATCCAGGTCCTGCGCCGCGGCTTCGACATCGCCGGCTGCGGTCACATCGACGTGAGTGAAGCCGCCCCCGAGGATCAGCGCAACAAGGACGTGCTGCATCGCTACGCTTCCAATCGCCTGCGCGTGGTGCCGCAGCTCCGCTACCACCCCAGCAAGGAGTATGCGATCGACCTCGGCCTGTTCATCAACGGACTGCCGGTCGGCACGGTCGAGATCAAGACGGACTTTACCCAGTCCGCTGACGCGGCGAAGGAGCAGTATAAGCAGGACCGGCTGCCGGTCGATCCGCAGACCAAGCGCATCGAGCCGCTGCTCACCTTCAAGCGCGGCGCCGTCGTCCACTTCGCAATGTCCGACAGCGTCATCTGGATGACGACCAAGCTCGCCGGCGAGAACACCTTCTTCCTGCCCTTCAACAAGGGTCGCGCAGGGCACGCCGGCAATCCCGCGCGCGCCGATGGTGAATATCCGGTCGCCTATTTCTGGGAGGAGATCTGCCAGCGCGACGCGTGGCTGCGCATCTTCCACAGCTTCGTCTACGTCGAGAAGAAGGACGTGGTCGATCTGAAGGGAGCCTGGTCCAAGAAGGAGACGCTGATCTTCCCGCGCTTTCACCAGTGGGACGCGGTCAATGCCATGATCGCCGATGCGGCGCAGAATGGGCCCGGCCAAGCCTATCTGTGCGAGCACAGCGCCGGCTCGGGGAAGACGTCGACAATCGCCTGGACGGCACACGATCTCATCAAGCTCCGCCGTGACGACGGCACCCCGATCTTCAACTCGGTCATCGTCGTGACCGACCGGACGGTGCTCGACGGCCAGCTGCAGGACGCGATCCAGCAGATCGACCACCAGACCGGCCTCATCGCCGCGATCGACCGGGACACCTCGTCCAAGTCGAAGAGCCAGCAGCTGACTGAGGCGCTGCTCGGGGGCGTGCCGATCATCATCGTGACGATCCAGACCTTCCCTTATGCGATGGAAGCTATCCTCACCGACAAGTCGCTGAAGGAGAGCAACTTTGCGGTGATCATCGACGAGGCGCACACGTCGCAGACCGGCACCACCGCGTCGAAGCTGCAGGCGACGCTCGCGCTGTCGTCCAAGGCTGGCATGGAGAAGATGACGGTCGAGGAGCTGCTGACGGAGATCCAGAACTCGCGCGTGCGGCCTAAGAACGTGTCGCAGTTCGCCTTCACCGCGACGCCCAAGCACTCGACCATGATGCTGTTCGGCCGGCCCAAGGATCCGACCAAGCCGGCGTCGAAAGACAACCTGCCGGACTCGTTCCACAAGTATCCGATGCGCCAGGCGATCGAGGAAGGCTTCATCCTCGACGTGCTCGAGGGCTACATCCCCTACAAGACCGCGTTCAACCTCGGCAAAGAGATGGTCGACACCAAGCGGGTCGACGGCAAGGCCGCCAAGCGCGCGCTAGCCAAGTGGATGACCCTGCACCCGACCAACGTGGTGCAGAAGGTCCAGTTCATCATGGAGCACTTCGCCAAGAACGTCGCACACCTGCTCGACGGCAAGGCCAAGGCGATGGTGGTGACGAGCTCGCGTGCTGCCGCCGTGCGTTACAAGAAGGCGTTCGACTCGTTCATCGAGACTCATCCCCAGTATAAGGGCATCCACACCCTGGTGGCCTTCTCGGGCCAGCTCACGGGCAAGGAGGTGATGCACTTCGACGATGCTCTGCTGAAGGGCGACACGTTCGTCGTCGACGAGGAAGCGGTGTTCTCTGAAGACACCATGAACCCGGCCGTGAAAGGCCAGGACCTGCGGATCGTGTTCGACCGCCCGGAATATCGGGTCATGCTGGTCGCGAACAAGTTCCAGACCGGCTTCGACCAGCCCAAGCTCGTCGCCATGTATCTGGACAAGAAGATCGCCAACGACGTTGAGATCGTCCAGACGCTCTCGCGTTTGAACCGGACCTTCCCCGGCAAGGACCGCACGTTCGTCATCGACTTCGCCAACGATCCCGAGACGGTGCTACGCGCCTTCGCCCGCTATGATGCCGGCGCTGAGGTCGAGGACGTGCAGGACCTCAACGTCGTCTACGAGATCAAGGACAGGCTGGACGAGGCTGGCGTCTACACCACCACCAACCTCGAAGCGTTCAAGGCGGCCCGCTTCAAGACGGCCCAGGCGTTCGCGGTTGGCAGCGAGCCGCAGCACAAGGAGCTGTTCGCCGCGACGCAGGCACCAACAGACTCTTTCAATGAAATGCTGAAGGCGCGGCGACAGGAGGTGCGCGCCGCCGAGATCGCCTACCAGAACGCCAAGGACATCGGTGACCAGGACGGCATGAAGGCCGCTGATCACCGCCGCGGACTGGCCGATGGTGCGATCGGCTCGCTCACCGAATTCAGGGCCGGCCTGGAGCGCTTCTGCCGGACCTATGCCTATATCGCGCAGCTGATCGAGCTGAACGATCCCGAACTGGAGAATTTCGCCACCTTCGCCAAGCTGCTGGCGAACCGGCTGGACGGGGTGACGCCTGACGAGATCGACCTGAAGGGTCTCACCCTCACCGGGTTCGAGATCAAGCCTAGGGACGGCGCCACGGGCGGCAATCCCACGCCCCCTGCTGATGACGAGCTGGTCCTGAAGCCGGTCGGATCAGGCGGTTCGCCAATGCCTGGCAGCACGCCCGTCTACCTGCTCGAGCTCATCCGCCGCCTGAACAGCCTGTTCGGTGAAGCCGCGCCTCTCAGCGACCAGGCGCACTTCGTCAATCAGATCGCATCCATCGCGCAGGAAAACGAAGTCGTGATGGCTCAGGTCGGGCAGAGCGGTAAGGAGCTCGCCATGAAAGGCAACCTCCCCGGCGCGGTCCAGAGTGCCGTCGTGCGCTCAATGACGTCGAACAACGCCTTGGCGAAGCTGCTTCTCAAGGGCGACAAGCAGGCCATGGGGATCCTGACCGACATCATCTACGATATCCTCAAGTCGGGCGAGAAGCTCGATCTGGATGATCTTCCCGGTGCCGTGGCATGAAGACGTCGGACGAGAAATACGGCAAGGCCACGCTCCGTATAGGCCAGAACAAGGACGGCGCTTGGATCGGCGTCGTCATCCTGGGTGGGAAGGTCGTGGGCGAGAAGCTGCACGACGAGGATCGGAACCGCCTCCGTGCCCGCCTCATGAATCTCGCCGGTACCGTGCATCCGAACTACTTCGGGATCGACGGAGCGATCGCGCGCTTCCTCCAGTTCATGCCCGGCGGTTTCTCAGGCCAGCGCTACACCGCTCACGATGGCGAACGTCGCTACAAGGTCGATGCGCACAAGACGCTGACGGCGCTCCTGCCGCTAGCTGCGGCAGTGAACGCGACAGATGCCCACGGGAAGACGCTGGCGGCAGCGTTCAAGAAGGATCAGCTGTGGACGCACATGCCATCGCTCCAGGAGTCGACCAGGCTCCGCGAGGTTCTGGCGGAGCATGGCGGAGCATTTCTTCGGGCGGCTGCCGCATTCGCCGATGGCGACTTCAACACCGGGATCGCCGGCATGCGGAATGCTATCGCGCCGCATGGAACGCTGACCTGGCCGATCGCCACCTACCTGCCGTTCCTGTGGTTACCCAATCAACACATGTTCCTGAAGCCCACGGCCACCCGCGACTTCGCAGAGCGGATCGGCCATCGCTTCGCGATCGAGTATGACTCGGAGATCACGGCGGACGTGTATCGCAGCCTGCTCGATCTGGCAGACCATACGGCAAGCGGGATCGCACAGCTTGGGCCCGCAGATCGCATCGATGTGCAGAGCTTCATCTGGGTCGTAGGGGAGTATCGCGAAGAGAACCTCCCGTGACGGGCTGCGGGCGGTGATCGAGTGGCTGGCCCTCGGGGCGGTCGCCCTTGTCGGAAGCATGTTCGGCTCCGACGACAAGCGACCATCCTACGGTGGCGGTTCGTCGACGCCGTTTGACCCTGATCGATGGCGTCGGGAGCACACTGCCGAGCTTCAGGCGGCCGAGGAGGCATGGCGCTCTTCTTGGGAAGAACATGTGGATCGGGAGCGCTGGATCCCCCAGAGCGTGGCGCACCGCATAGTGCGAGAGCACCCGTTGCCCCGATCACTGTATAGCCGTTTCGAGGTCAGACCTCGGTATATCACCGGATCAAGCACATGGACTGATAAGGAAGCTGGTCTGGCGGCGCTGTTGGCGGAATTTGCAGCACTCAACATCAAGCACCTCGCTTCCAAAAAGGCGGAATTGAAGCCTTTCTTTGACACGGTTGAGTCCTCGCCCTTGACCGACGAACAAGCGGACGCCTGCATCTGCATGGACGACGCGGTGCAGATCGTGGCGGCCGCTGGCTCTGGCAAGACGTCCACGATGGTCGCGAAGACGGGCTATGTTCTCCATCAGGGGCTGGCCAAGCCGGAACAGATCCTGCTGCTCGCCTTCAATACGGACGCGGCCGACGAACTCCGTCAACGGGTGCGTGAGCGTCTGAAGGGCGTCGACGGCATAGAACGAGTCACGGTTAAGACGTTCCACGCGTTCGGCCGGGACGTCATCACCAAGAGGCAGGGCCCTAAGCCGGCCGTGGCGCGCTGGGTCGGCAAGCGACGCAAGGAAAACGAGATGATCGTCAGGATCGTCGAGGATCTGCGCGCTCGTGATCCGGGCTTCGGGGTCGAATGGGACCTGTTCCGGACGGTTTTCGGGCGACCCATCGGTCGCGCCGCCGATCTGATCGAGCCGAAAGACACAGGCCCTGGAGACATTCGCACCGCCAATGGGGACTGGGTGAAGAGCCAGGAAGAACGGCTGATCGCCGACTGGCTGTTCTACCACGGCGTTAGCTATCAGTATGAACGGGACTACCAGCATGACACCCGGACGGCCACGCACCAGCAGTATCGGCCCGACTTCTATTATCCTGATGCCAAGCTCTATCATGAGCATTTCGCCCTCGGGCGCGACGGCTTGCCGCCTCCGCATTTCACCGGCGACTATCTGGCCGGGGTCGCCTGGAAGCGGGAACTCCACGCTGAAAAAGACACGGAACTGTTCGAGACGACCTCGCACGGTATCCGTCATGGCGCTGCTTTCCACGAGCTTGCCGAGGCGCTGAAGTCGCGTGGAGTGGAGCCGGTCTATGATGCGGACCGCCCAGCCAAAGGACAGCCGCCGATGGATACGCTGGCTCTAGCCAACCTTGTGCGCGGCTTTCAGCAGCACGTGAAGGGCGGCGGCACCACGGTGGATGATATCCGTCGCCGTATCGAGGCATCGGATGACGACGCGCACTCGGCGCGCTCCCTGAAGTTCCTGTCCCTATACGAGCGCATCGCGGATGAGTGGGAGCGACGGCTGCGGGATGCGTCGTGCATCGACTTCGACGATATGCTGGTGGAAGCCGCGGCGCTGATCGAGGCCGGAGCTTACGACAGCCCCTACACCATGATCTTCGCCGACGAGTTCCAGGACAGTTCACGCGCGCGGGTCAGGCTTCTGAAGGCGCTGCTCGACCGGACGGACCAACGCGGTCATCTCTGCGTCGTCGGCGACGATTGGCAGAGCATCAACCGCTTTGCGGGAGCCGATCTGGCGGTGATGACGGATTTTGCCGGTACGTTCCCGCACTCCTCGCAATTACGTATGGCAACCACCTTCCGGTGTCCGCAGTCGCTGTGCGACGCCTCAGGCGCTTTCGTTTCCGCGAACCCACGCCAGTTGGAAAAGACCGTGCAGACGACCAACCCCCGGGAGGGGCGGGCGCTCTGGGCCTTCGCCTTCGAATCATCGGAGGAGGCGTTGAAAGGCGTCGAGACGCATCTCGAGCGGCTATACGACAAAGTCCGGAAAGATACTGTTGAACGCTCGGAGGCGCGTCGAATAACGGTAATGCTGCTCGGCCGTTACAATCACGATGAGCCCGAGGAAGAACTCAAAGCCTGGCAACAGGCATTCGGCGACGAGCTCGACATCGAGTTCCGCACGATTCACTCGGCGAAAGGACTCGAAGCCGACTATGTGATGATCCTCAATATGGTCGAAGACAATCTTGGCTTCCCCAGCCAGATCGCTGACGACCCGGTGCTGGTTCTCGCTATGCCCAATGGCGAGGACTTTCCCATGGCGGAGGAACGACGCGTCTTCTACGTCGCGATGACCCGCGCCCGGCGGCAGGTCCGAATATACACCAGGGCGTCCGCACCGTCGCGGTTCCTGATCGAGATGGCTGCGCAAGGTCTGGTGAAGCTGCGACTGGAGGACGGCGGGCAACTTCAGCCGTGCCCCAAATGCCGGAAGGGCGTGTTGACGCAGCGCTCAGGTACCTATGGCGCTTTCGAAGGCTGCGGCGTGTGCGACTTCAAGCGCAATCTCGCCAACGGTGAGGCCCGTCGGCCAAGCAACCGCGTTCATCTCACCACGCCGATGGCTCCTGGGGACAGCTGCCCGACCTGCGTTAAAGGCCGGATGAAGGAGCGCGCGAAAGCGCGCTACAAGCCGATGGTCGGATGCTCAGGCTATCCAAGCTGCAAGACCACCGCCCCGCTTCGAAGGTAGGCAAATGCGAGAGCATGCCTTTCATATTCGGATGCGACACACCGGTCATGCGCGCTGTCGCACGCTCTCCCGGCGTGCCGCCGCAGTGCCTTGGTTCAGCTGCGACATTATGCCGCAGATCTTCGAACGCCAGCGTTCGCGGACGTTCACAAACCATTGATTTCCCTGATGTAAAGCCCTTCCGAAGGCTCACTGGTGTTCGCGCTGGTTCGCACGCGTTCATGGCCATCCATGGCATACGCCATGGTATGACATCCGGAATCCATGGTATCGGAGGCTGCAATGCTGAATGACGCGAAGCTGAAGGCCGCGAAGCCCCGAGAGAAGGATTATCGACTAAGCGATTCTGGACAGCTTTACGTTCTCGTGACGCGTGCAGGGGGACGGCACTGGCGAATGAATTATACGTTCGGCCGTAACGAGAAAGGCAAGCCGCTTCAAAAGACCTTGAGCTTTGGCTCTTACCCTGCAGTGACGCTCCTTGAGGCTCGGGCAAAACGGGATGAAGCGAAACGCCTTCTCAGCCAAGGTCGAGATCCGGCAATCGCGCGTCGCGAAGCTGAAAAAGCCGAAGCGATAAAACGGCACAACAGCTTTCAAGCGATCGCAGAGGATTGGTTCGAGCTCCAGAGCGGCTGGTCGTTGGAACGTTTGCATGCATGGGCCAAGGCAAACGGAAAGTGGAGTTATTCGCAGGCGCAGAACTGGACCGTTGAACCGCTGGCTCGATGGTCGGCGGTTCACTCCGCAGATGTTCTAATCAAGCTTGAGCGGGACATATTTCCACAAGTGGGCAGTGCGCCTATCAGTGAATTGAAGCCTGCTGATATACTCCAAGTGCTCCGCGCGGTTGAAGCGCGAGGTGCGCGGGAAACCGCCCACCGAGATAGGCAGATCATATCAGCGGTATTCATTCACGGTGTCGCAAGCGGCGTGTGCGAGGGAGATCCTGCAGCAAACCTGGCAAAGGCCATGAAGCCAGTGCCCGCATCGCGTCCCCAGCCTTCGATAATCGATGGTTTGGACACTCAAGAAGAACGCATTGGAAAGTTACGTCAGTTGCTGCTCGACTGCGAAGGGGAGCGATGTCGTGCTCAAACCAAGCTCGCGCTGCGCCTGCTGGCCCTTACAGCGGTTCGCCCCGGTGAACTTGCCGGAGCGCGCTGGGCCGAATTTGTTGACCTTGAAGGTGACAAGCCATTCTGGATGATACCGGCCGACCGTATGAAAGGTCAGAAGGATCGAAAGAAGGCGCACTTGGTCCCACTGGCTTGGCAGGCCGTCGAGCTACTGCAGGTCACGTCCGTCAATGTGGTGTAATTTCGGTGCTGGCCATCGGGCTGCATTTTCAGGCGGCCTTGGGTGTAATCTGTAGCGGCTGAACCTCCTCGGTTATGGGTGTGGCAAGGGCGGCCATGCCCTCGATCTGCATGTA